>NZ_JAUOQN010000022.1:0-69566 GCF_030547555.1 Salipiger sp. 1_MG-2023
TTCCCTCAGAACCGATCTTGCCATGAAAAGGGCAGACCGCCGAGGGTTTATGTGATCATCCGGGATGGAACACCTAGCCGGGGGAAATCACCGCGGACAGATGCTTTTGCACAGGTGACAGGCGGCTGGATTCGCGCTACCCCTGTTCCCCGGGGGAGACCCGCCAAAGGAGGATCACACATGGCAGAACATCAACACGGCAGCATGGATATCACCGTGCAGGAAAAGACCTTTGCCGGGTTCATCAATTTCGTGATCAAGACGGTCGGCGTGATCTTCGTGATCGTGGTTCTGCTGGCGCTCTGGGGCGCCTGACGGGCCATTACCGCTTGTCCTGATCTGCCCGATGTGGAACCCCTGATCGCAAGGATCCCCAGGACGGAGCAGTGACGGATGATCTTTCGAGCCGTGGGCCTTTCGGTCCTCGTGGCGCTTGCACTTGCCGGGTGTACGACCCCCGGCAACCAGCGCCCCAATGCCACGCCCGAGCAGATAGCGGCTGTCGCCTATCGCCATGATGGGCCGGCTGCGATCACGCTTTATACCATGATCAACAACAACACCGACGAGGGGGCGCATTCCTCGATCATGATCAACGCGCCCTCGCAGCGGGTCATCTTCGACCCGGCGGGCTCGGTGCGGGCCGACTACATCACCGAAGCCGACGATGTGCTGTACGGCATCACCCCCACCTTCGAGAGCTTCTATGAGCGTGCCCATGCCCGCGCCACTTATCGTGTGCGGATTCAACGCGTGGAGGTGCCCCCCGAGGTCGCCGAACAGGCGCTGCGGCTGGCGATATCCAACGGCTCGGTGATGCAGTCGTACTGCGCAAAATCGACCTCGTCGATCCTTGCGCAATTGCCGGGCTTCGAAAGCATCAGCACGACGTGGTTCCCCAAGAAACTGGCAAGGCAATTCGGGCAACTTCCGGGGGTGAGCACCCGTGAGCTGCACGAAGATGATGTCGATGACAAGTCGCTGGCCATCGCGCTGTTTCGCGAGCACCTGCAAAAGACCGGCCAGCCAGAGCCGGATGTCATCCAGTGATTACAGCCAGGCGCCGAGGATAAGAACCGCGGCGCCGGCCAGCATCGCCGCCAGCACGTTGCGCAGCAGCGTGGCGATGGCCAGCGTGACGGCAGCAGCGGCAAGGCGCAGCGGGTCGGTCTCGCCATCGGTGGCCACCGGCCAGACCACCAGCGGCATCACCAGCGCCGGCAGTACCGACACGGCGGTATAGCGCAGGTGGCGCATGACGGCGGGGGGCAGGGCACGGTCTCCGATCAGGCCAAGAAACACGAAGCGCAGGGCAAAGCTGCCGATGCCGAGCCCGGCGATGATGATCCAGATCTGTGCGTGGTCGATCATGCCCTTGCTCCCGCGCGGCGTTCCACTTCGGCCCCGGCGGCCATGCCGAGCCCGGCGGCGACCAGCAGCCCGAGGTTCCACGGCAGGAAGGCAAAGATCAGCGATCCTATCGTGGCCACCAGCGCCGCGGTGCGATGCGCGCCGGTGTTCAACGCCGGGCCGATCATCGCGATAAAGGCGATGGGCATGGCGAAATCCAGCCCGGTATTGGTGGGGATCGCGGTGCCCAGCAGCGCCCCAACCAGCGTGAACACATACCACAGCGGCGCAAGCGGCGTGATCGCCCCAAGGAAAAAGGCGAACTTCTCGGCGGTGGTCATCGCCTTGTTGCGCTCGTATTCGATGATCGAGATGGCGTAATTCTGGTCGATGGTCAGATAGGCGGCCACGGCGCGTTTCCACAGCGGCATCTTGCCCAGATGCGGCGTCAGCGAGGCCGAATACATCGCCATCCGCAGGTTGACCGCCAGCGCCGAGGCCAGCACCACCAGCGTTGGCGCGTCATCGCGCAGAAGCTGGATCGCGGTGAACTGCGCCGCGCCGGCGATCACCGCCACCGAAAAGCTGAGCGCCTCGATCACGCTCAGCCCCGCATCGACCGAGATCACCCCGAACAGCGTCGAAAACGGCACGATCACAAGGATAAAGGGCAGCCCGCCGCGCACGCCCTTCCAGTAGCTTGACTTGACGTCGCCGGGGGTCATCCTTGGTCTCCGAAACTCGTGCTCTGCGTGCAGCCCTAGCCAAGCGCGCGGCAAGATGCAAACCCTGCCTGCCTTGGACGCTGGCCGCGTCTTGATGGACGATTGGCTGGGCGGAACGACAGCGGCTCGCGGATTTCGGGCGGCTGTCTTCAGGCAACCGGATGTTGGCACAGGTCGTCTTGGACGCGGCGCTTCAGTCTAGAACATGTCGGCCGGAAGCACCGGCACAGAGCGGGCGAACTTGCGTCCGCTCGCCATTGGATAGGGCAGGGCAAAACCCTCGCGGTCCTGCGGGTCCTTGGCGGCATTGCTCAGCGCCGCCTGACGCCATGTGCGCGCCTGCGTGGTGCTGGCCCCGGCAATCGTCGGGCCAAGCCATTTTTCCGCCAGCCGCTCGCGGATCTCTTTGGCGGCATCCGGGCGGCGGAACATCACCGAAGCCTCGGTGTCCCAGCGCATCGAGCGCCCGTTGAGATTGGCCGAGCCGACCATCCCGACCCGGTCATCGACCACGCAGACCTTGGAGTGAATGTAGATCGGCCCCGATTTCAGCACATCCGCCTCGCCGTCCTTGGCGGGCACCGGCTGCGCGGGCGAGATCATTGCCAGCCGGTCGCCAAAGGCATGCGCCAGCCGGTTCGCCGCCTCGGTCTGAAGCGCGTGGGCGGCGCGGGCATCCCAGCCGACATCGCTGTCAAACAGCACCCGGTCCGCCGCAGGGGGCAGCACAATGATCAGCTGAAGCTCGGGCGCGCGTTTTGCGGCGCGCACCATGGCATCAACCAGCGGTCGATGACGCAGGAACTGCGTTTCGATATAGACGAAGTGCCGCGCCTCGCCCATCAGCTGGATCATCGCCCGTTCGTGTTCGGTGGCGATGGGCTTGGGGGCCAGTTGCACCGGGCCGCGGCGCGGCTCGGAGACGGTGCGCAGCAGGCGCAGATCGGCGGGAGGCTGGGGGCGCTGGCTGATGTCCATGCGGTCGGCCTCGCCCAGCATGGCGGGGGTGCCGCAGTCCAGCGCGCGGTTCCATGTTTCGCAAAAATGCAGCCGCAGGGCGGCGGCATAATCGGCATCGTCGACCTGCATCGACACGTCGTGCCATGTCTCGTCCGGGGGCTGATCGTGGCTGAAATCGTCCCAGCGCCGATCATTCACGTCGAGTCCGCCGATGATGCAGCGCGTGCCATCGGCGACGGCGAATTTCTGATGCAGCGTCACCGGGCGCAGCAGGACCGGCCCCTTGATCAGCGTGCGCTGGATCGGGGTCAGCTCGGCCGGGTCCTTGCTGTTCAGATCCTTTAGCTTTTCTCCGATCCGGGTGCGCATGATCCAGCGCCAGACCGGCCCGGCAAGCTGGCCATGCGGCGCACAGAGGATCTGCACATCGCCCTTGACCGACTGCGCAAACCCGGTGGCCGAGCGCCATGCCAGACGGTGCAGCGGTTCGGCAAAGACCGGGTCGAAATCTGCAAGGATCAGCCGAATCCTGACCCCCTTGCGCGCCACCTCGGTCAGCAGGTCGGCCCATGTGGTCATGCCCTGATCAAGGTGTGCAAGGCAATGCAGCTTGGTCCTTGGATCGAGAATGCGGAACGACATCACCAGCTCCCGCGTCGCGCTCATGGCGAGGCGTTCGAGCGCGGGAAAGCCTTCGGAGGCGGTGATGAGGGAGGTCAGGGTCATGCGGGCTCTCAGCTTCTTTTGCGGCGCAGGGCAGACCGGAAATCGGACAGCCTGAAGGCGCCGATCACATGACCGGCGAGGGCGTAGGCGGCCATGCCTGTGACAACAAGAAGGATCAGAGCAATGTAACGCCAGTAGTTCATGGATAGCATACTGCCGAGACCGAAATAGGTTCCCCAAAGAACGCCCGTCATGATCAGGGAGGCGATCAGGATACGCGGCCAGCGCTTGCGGAAACGGGCGTCAAAGCGGGCGGTGTCGCCAAGGCGGCGGCCACCGACGAACAGCATCACCAGCATGACCCATGCCGCCGCGGTGGTGGCGATGGCGGGCGACAGCCAGCCCGCCACCGGCACGAGACCCACGGCCAGAATCGCGTTCACCGCCATCGACCACAGCGCGTAATAGAACGGCGTGCGGGTGTTCTCACGGGCAAAGAACTGCGGTTGCAGCACCTTTTGCAAGACAAAGGCGGGCAGGCCCAACCCGTAGATCGCCACCGCCAGCGCGATGGCCTCGGCGTCGGCATGGGTGGTGCGACCGCGTTCGAACAGCACCGAAACGATGGGCAGCGGCACGATGACCAGCGCCGCTGCGGCAGGCAGGGTCAGCGCCAGAGCCATTTCCCCGGCGCGGGAAAACGCGTGCTGCGCGCCGTCGTTGTCCTGCGCCTTGAGCCGGCGCGACAGGTCCGGCAGCAGCACGATGCCCACGGCGATGCCCACCACGCCCAGCGGCAGCTGGTACAGCCGGTCGGCGGCGTAAAGCCAGCTGACAGCCTGCCCGAATTGCGAGGCAACCTGCTGCCCGACCAGTAGGTTGATCTGCATGACCCCCCCGGCCAGCGCGGCAGGAATGGCAACGCGCAGCAGCCGCTTCATGTCGGGGGTCCAGCGCGGCCGACCGGGGCGCACCTTGACCCCGGAACGCTCTGCCGCCACCCAGACCAGCGCCAGCTGCGCCACGCCCGCCAGCGGGATGGTCCAGATCAGCCACCAGATGACCTCGTCGCCCAGCAGGTAGCCCGCGAGCATCGCGGTGATCACCAGCACGTTCAGCAGCGTCGGCGCGGCGGCGGCGGCGGCGAAATGCCCGGTGGCGTTCAGCGCCCCGGAAAACAGCGCCGCGAGCGAGATGAACAGGATATACGGAAACACCACCCGCCCGAAACCAACCGTCAGATCGAACCGGGCATCCTGCGCAAAACCGCCCGCCGTGGCCCAGACCAGCGCCGGCATGAACACCAGCGCCAGCGCGGTGATCACCAAAAGCACCGTTGCCAGCCCGTTCAGCGCGTCGCGGGCAAAGACCAGCGGGTTTTCCTCGCCTTCGTATTTTTTGGAAAAGATCGGCACGAAAGCGGCGTTGAACGCGCCTTCGGCAAAGAAGCGGCGGAACATGTTGGGCAGGCGGAAGGCGGCGACAAAGGCGTCCATCACCGGCCCCGGCCCGATCAGCGCGAGGATCACCGTGTCGCGCACCAGCCCGAGCACGCGGCTGGCCAGCGTCCAGAACCCGACGGTCAGGACGCCCGAGATCAGGCGAATTGGTTTCATGGATGTGTTGCCCCTCTTGGCTGGTTTCGGCAGTGCTAGCCGAAGGCGGGGGCGGATGGGAAGCGGCATCCACAACGAATGCCGCCGCCGTGAGCGCCGCCGGGTCGTGCCCCGGCGGCAAACGCGTCACAGATCCAGCACGACCTTGCCGCGCGGGTTGGAACAGCAGGCGAGGATGTAGCCTTCCTCGATCTCGTCTTCGGTGATGCCGCCGTTGTGAACCATGTGCACCTCGCCCGACAGTTTCATCGTCTTGCAGGTGCCGCAGACGCCGAAGGTGCAGCCCGAGGGGATTGCGATTCCCGCGCTGCGGGCAGCGGCAAGAACGGTCTCGGTCTCGGGCACCGAGATCGTTTTCTCGGACATGTCGAAGACGATCTCGGCCTGCACGTTTTCCTCGGGCAGATCGTCTTCGGGAATCGGCGCTTCGACCAGTTCCGGCCCCGGTGTGCCCGGTGCCTGAAAGCTTTCCTGATGATAGCGGTCCATGTCGTAGCCAAGCCCGGCCAGCGCCTCGCGCACCGAGGTCATGAAGCCCTCAGGCCCGCAGCAGAACACTTCGCGTTCAAGGTAGTCAGGCGCCATCAGGCCCAGCATCAGCTGGTTGAACTGGCCCTGAAAGCCGGTCCACGGGCGGAACTTGTCCTTTTCCTGCACCACCCATTTCAGCTCGATCCCCTCGGAGCGCGAGGCGATATGTTCCAGCCGCTCGCGGAAGATGATCTCGGAGGGTTTGCGGGCACAGTTGACGAAGACGATGTCGCAGCTGCGGCCCTTGTCGTAGATCTCGGTGGTCATCGACATCATCGGGGTGATGCCGCTGCCCGCCGAGATAAACAGGTACTTTTCCGCCGGGTGCTCGTGGGCGGTGAAGCGGCCCGCCGGGCCAAGCGCCTTGAGCGTCATGCCCGGCTTGAGGTTGTCCATCACCCAGCGCGTGCCGATGCTGTCGGGCTGCGCCTTCATGGTCAGGGTCAGCGACAGCGGGCGCGAGGGCGACGAGCTGATTGTCCATGTCCGGTACAGCGGCCCGCCGGGCACGGGCAGTTCCAGCGTCAGGAACTGCCCGGCCTTGAAGTCAAATGGCCGACCTGAGGGCGCCTGAAAGCACACGGTGATGACGTTCGGCGTTTCGGGAAGGATCGAGACACATTCAAGTGGCTCGTCGTCGGTCCACGGATCGGTCTTGTTCAGCATGTCTTACTCCGCAGCCAGCGCGCCGGGCACGTGGGCTTTGCGCATCCGGTCAAGATACCAGCCAACGAATTGCAGCACGCCGTCTTCGTGGGTGGGCGAATAGGGGCCCGGCACGAAGGCGGGCGAGTTGATGCCCTGCTGGTTGTCCTCGACGACGCGGCGGTCTTCGTCGTTGGTGTGCTCCCACACCACCGTCAGGTCTTCGAGATTGTAATCTACGCCCTCGACCGCATCCTTGTGGACCAGCCATGTGGTCTGCACTTCGGTTTCCTGCGGGCCGATGGGGGTGACGCGGAAGGTGATCGAATGATCCGACAGGAAATGGTTCCACGTGGTCGGATAATGGAACATCAGCAGCGTGCCCGCATCCTTGAACGGGATCTTGCCAAGCGGCTTCTGTACGGCGATCTTGCCGGTCAGCGTGTAGCTTTCCGCGCCGTCGAGCAGCGGCATGCGCGCCACCCGGAACTGGCCGTCTTCATCCATCTTGAATCGCGACGGGGCGCCCGCGGCTTCGAGGCGGTTGAAGTGGGTCTCGACCTTTTCGGGGAAGGTACCATCGGCGGACACGCCGGTGATCGACGGGTCCTCGGGGTAGGTGCGGCACAGGTCGGGGTGGTTGCCGGCGCAGTGATAGCACTCGCGGTTGTTTTCCCAGACCAGCTTCCAGTTGCCCTTTTCGATGATGGTCGACTGGTGGGCGACCTTGGCATCGCTCAGGTCGTGCACGCCAAGATAGGGCGACACGGTGGCGGCAAAGGCGTCGAAATCCGGTGCGTCCTCGGCAAGGCAGATAAAGACAAGGCCCGAGGCGATCTCGCAATGCACCGGCTTCAGGCCGTGCTGCGTGGCGTCGAAATCCGGGCCCATGTCGCGCGCCCAGATCAGCTTGCCGTCAAGGTCATAGGTCCATTGGTGATACGGGCAGGTCAGTTTCGCCACACGCCCCTTGCTCGCCGAACAGATGATCGAGCCGCGATGGCGACAGCTGTTGTGAAAGGCGCTGATCTTGCCCTTGGCATCGCGCACGACGATCACGTCGTAAACGCCGATCTTCAGCCGCTGATAGGCGCCGGTCTTTTCCAGCATGCAGGCCGGAAAGGCATAAAGCCATTCGCGGTACCAGATGGTTTCCAGATCGGTCTCGTAGATCGCGGGGTCGGTGTAGAACGGCTGCTCAAGCGCATGGCCGGGCCGGTGAGCGAGCAGAAGCTCGGGAAGCGAAGCGGTGGGACGTGCCATGGCGGATGCTCCGGGCAGGGGGACGATATCTTTCGCTTTAGCCCATTGTACGCGCTGCTTGGCAATTGGCAAAATATTCATCTCGGGTTAGCCTGACTAATGTCTAAATAGCGGATGATCCGTTTTCGACATGGCCGAGACAAAAGCGACATTTCCATGCGTAAGCCCTATGATCTCCCGTCGCTTGGCGACCTCGCCTGCTTTGAATCGGCTGCCCGGAATTTAAGCTTCAAGCAGGCGGCGGGCGAACTTAACGTGACTCCGGCTGCGGTCAGTCACCGGATCAAGGCGCTGGAACACGACCTTGGGCAGGCGCTGTTCAATCGCCAGTATCGCGGAGTCGAACTGACCGAGGCGGGCGCCCTGCTGTTCGTCGCATTGCAACGCGGTTTCGAGACGATTTCCGACACGGTGGTGCGCATCCGCGGGCGGCACACGCGGGCCGGGGTGTCGATCGCTGCGACCACCGCGATGAGTGGGCTGTGGCTGACGCCGCGGCTTGCGACCTTCTGGAAGGCGCATCCGCAGGTCGCGATATCGCAGGTGATCCAGGACGAAGGCATGGCGCAGGGCGTCGATCTGTCGATCCATTACGGCGATCCTGCACGCGAAACCGACGAAACGCGCGTGCTGCTGCGCGACCGTATCATTGCGCTTGGCTCTCCGGAATTTGCCCACACGCAGGGAATCACCTCGCTTGATGATCTGCGGGCGGCACCGCTGATCCACACCCAGTCGGGCACGAATCCTTATACCGAATGGCCGGAATGGTTTGCCGCGATGGGCGCCGAGCCCCCGGTTGGGCCGGGCTTTTTCCTCAATAACTATCTGATTTCGTTGAATGCGGCCGAGGATCACATCGGCGCGGTGCTGGGCTGGGAAGGGCTGCTGGGCAGCTATCTGGACCGGGGGCGGCTGGTGCAGCTGCTGCCCGAAGCGATGGAGTCGCCGCTGCCGTTTTACCTGCGCATCCATGGCGGCGCGTCGGCCAATGCGCGGCTGTTTGCGGACTGGCTTGCAGAATCTGAATGAGTGTCCCCGCAGGCTGTCAGGTTTTGTCACCCATGGCGGTTAAAACAGGCTTGCGTCCTGTCGAATCGTCTTTGTGAATGTATTTTAGAACGAGTGCCGCGGCTCGGCAGGGCGCACTTTTGAAGGCATGAAAAAACCGGCGAGGGGGTGTCGCCGGTTTTTTGTCTGTTGGTGGTGGCCTCAGCTGCGCGGCTTGAGGTTCTCGGGGTCATAGAGCGGCGCATAGCCGATGCCCGCGACTTCGACGGGGAAGGGCTCGTCGAAATAGGTCACCTGAAGCTTGCGCCCGATTTCGCAATATTCCTGCGGCAGATAGGCCAGCATGATGTTCTTGCCGACGCTCGGCCCGTAGGCCTGGCTTGAGGTGAAAGACCGGCGGCCTTCGCTATCGACCAGCACCTTACCTGTATCGGGGTCCATCACCGGCATGGTGTTGACCGGATAACGCGCAACGCCGTTGGAATCGACATTGTCGGTCATCACCAGCGTGCACAGCATCGCGGGCTGCTTGTCGCGGGCGCGATATTCGAGGTGCTTTGCCTTGCCGCGGAAGTCAGCTTCCTTGACCTTGGGGCGGGCCAGATCGGCTTCGTAGAGGTTGTACTGGGTATGCAGGTCAGCGTTCTGAAGCCGCAGCGATTTTTCCAGTCGGCGCGAGTTGGCATAGGTTTCCACGCCCATCGCCATGACGCCGGTTTCGCGCAGCGCATCCCAGACGGCGAGGCCGTCGTCGTAGGGCATGTGCAGCTCCCAGCCCTGCTCGCCGACATAGGAAATCCGAAAGGCGGTGACGGTCTTGCCGGCGATCTCGATCGGCTTGATGGCGGCAAAGGGGAAGTTCTCAATATCCAGCCCGGCGGGATCGGCCACCACTTTTTTCAGCATGTCGCGGGCGTTGGGCCCCCAGATGCCGATGGTGGTGAACTTTTCGGTCACATCGGTGATGGTCACGTCAAGGCCGCGATCCTGCGCGGTGCGCTTCATGTACATCAGATCGCGCGGGCCGGCATCGGCGCCGTTCACCATGCGGATGCGATCCCCCATGCGGAACACGGTGAAATCCGCCCGCACCATGCCGTCATCGTCGAGCATGTGGGTATAGATGCCCTTGCCGATCATGTTGTCGCCGCCGATTTTCGCGGCGCAGAGCCATTCCATCAGGGCGACGTGATCGGGGCCTTCGATGTCGGTCATGTGGAAATGCGACAGGTTGATGATGGCGCAGTCGTTGCTCATCTCAAGCTGTTCGGCGTTGGAGACGCGCCAGAAATGGCGGTTGTCCCATTCGTTTTCGCGCACCGGCACCTGATCGGCGTATTTTTCCAGCAGGTGATCGTTGGCCGCATAGCCATGCGCCCGCTCCCAGCCGCCCAGCTCCATGAAATGGCCGCCAAGTTCGACTTCGCGCTCGTAGAAGGGCGAGCGGCGGATGCCACGGGCATTGCCGAAGGGCTCGCGCGGGTGGACCGGCGGGTTGTAGATTTTCTTTGCGGTCTCTTCGCAGCGGCCCCAGATGAATTCTTCGGTCAGCTGGAAATCCTGAAAGCGGGCGTAATCGATGCCGTGGTGGTCGATATGGGTGCGCCCGTCGGTCATCCAGTCGACCAGCAGCTTGGCCATGCCCGGCGCGTCCTTGACCCAGATCGCCACGGCGTACCACAGGCCGCGCAGCTTGCGGCTTTCGCCCATCGACGGGCCGCCATCGGTGGTGGTCTGCAGCAGGCCGTTGAACGAATGGCTTTCGTTGAAGCCAAGCTCGGCAAGGATCGGGGTAAGTTCCATCGCCTTTTCAAGCGGTTCGATCACGTCTTCCAGAACGAGATCGCGCATCGACGGCCCAAGCCGCGCCTGACCCTTTTCGAGAATGTCGCGCGGGTGCACCAGACGCGGCTCTTTCTCGTAGTAATAGCCCCATTCCATCTGGCCACCCTCGGTGGTGGCAGGATCGCCGGTGTCGCGCATATAGGCCGAATTGCCCTGATCGCGCAGCAGCGGGCGACCGATTTCCAGACCGGTTCCGGCAAATTCATCATAGGGGCCGAAGAAGGTCAGCGGGTGATCGACGGGCATCACCGGAAGATCTTCGCCTACCATGTCGGCTATCAGGCGGCCCCAGAGACCGGCGCAGACGATGACATGATCGGCCATGATGCTGCCGCGATGGGTCTTTACGCCGACCACGCGGCCGTTTTCCTGCAGCAGCTCCAGCGCCGGGGTGTTGGCAAAGGCGCGCAGCTTGCCGGCCTTTTCGCCGGCATCCACCAGTTTGCCCGCAACGGTCTGCGAGCGCGGCACCACGAGGCCGGCGTCCGGGTCCCACATGGCGCCCTGGATCTGGTCTTCTTCCAGCAGCGGGAATTTCTCTTTGGCCTCGGCGGCAGAGATCATCTTGACGCGGGTGCCGAAGGCGCGCCCGGAATCGCAGCGGCGGCGCAGTTCCTGCATGCGCTCGTCATCGCCGGTGCGGGCGACTTCTAGCCCGCCGATGCGGCTGTAATGGCCCAGCTTCTCGTAGAAATCGACGGAATACATCGATGTCCACGTGCTCAGCTGATCATGGGCGGTGACGTAGCAGAAATCCGACGCGTGGCCGGTCGAGCCGATGTCGGTCGGGATGGCCGACTTGTCGATGCCGACGATGTCGTCCCAGCCGCGTTCGATGAGATGATGCGCAACCGAGGCGCCGACGATGCCGCCAAGGCCGACAATAACGACGCGGGCGCGGTCCGGGAATGCTGACATGGGCGTGGTCCGTTCAAGCAAAAGATCTGGGAGTCCACCGTGTTCCCCGCCGCATCGCGCCCTGCAATGCCTGCTCTGGCATCGGTTGCATCGAAAACGACAGGCACCCGGCTGTTCTGGTCTTGATGTTTGCCCCAAACCCTGTGCTGAAAAGAGGACAATTGCGGCAGGGCTGCAATAGGGTTACGACAGGCCCTCAGGTTTCTCCGACAAAGGCTACAGGCATGGAGACGCGGCACGCTTCGCCCCGCACCGGAAGGATGAATGCGCCCGATATGGCACGGCTTCGGGTGGGCTTCATTCTGGCGCGCCGCTTCACGCTTTGCGCCTTTGCCAATTTCGTCGATGTGCTGCGGCTGGCGGCGGATGAGGGCGACCGCTCGCGCCCGATCCTGTGCAACTGGTCGGTGCTGTCCGATACCATGGACCCGGTGACATCGTCCTGCGGCGTGCCGGTGCAGCCCAAGGAGAGGCTCGGCGATCCGTCGCGCTTCGATTACATCGTGGTGGTCGGCGGGCTGATGGACGAGATGCCCAGCCTCGGCCCGGTGATGACGAAATTCCTGCATGATGCCGATGCTCGGGGCGTGGCGCTGATCGGGGTCTGTTCGGGGGCATTCCTGCTGCAACAGGCCGGGCTGATGGAGGGCTACCGCTGCTGCGTCAGCTGGTTCCACAATGCTGATTTTCTTGCGCAATTTGATGGGCTAGAGCCGGTGACCGACCAGATATTCGTGGTCGATCGCGACCGGCTGACCTGTTCGGGCGGGGCGTCTTCGGCGCATCTGGCGGCGTGGCTGGTCGACAAGCATGTCGGCCGGGCGGCAGCATCCAAAAGCCTGCGCATCATGATCATCGACGATGCCTATGCCGCCGAAAAACCCCAGCCGGGCGTGACGCTGGATTTCCGCACCCGCGATCCCATCGTGTTGCGCGCGCTGCTGGTGATGCAGCAACATCTCGACACGCCGCCCACGGTGGCCGAGATCGCCCGCCGCGCCGGTCTGTCCAAGCGCCGGCTCGAACGGCATTTCCGCGCCGAGCTGGATCTGTCGCCGCAGGCCGCCTTTCTGGAAATCCGGCTCAGTCAGGCGCATCACCTCGTGACCCATACCGACAAGTCGGTGCTTCAGGTGGCGATGGATTGCGGATTTTGCGATTCGTCGCACCTGTCCCGCGCCTTCCGCAAACGCTTTGGCCTGACGCCGCTTGCGCTGCGCCGCGGCGAGGCTTTGGACGCCTGACGCAATTATCCCATAGAACTGACGCGGATCTTCACGCCGCGGCGGGGGCCTGTCGTTACGCAACTGACATCTTCTCCCAGCCGGGGTGCTGTCATGACGCGCTTTTCCGCCTTCTCCCTTTTCAAGAACGCCCTGTCGGGCCACAAGCACTGGCCCGCGCAATGGCCTGAAAGCCAGCCGAAGGCCGAATACGATGTGATCATCGTCGGCGCCGGTGGGCATGGGCTTGGCGCGGCCTATTACCTTGCAACCCAGCATGGCATCACCAATATCGCGGTGATCGACAAGGGCTGGCTGGGCGGCGGCAACACCGGGCGCAACACCACGATCATCCGCTCGAACTACCTCTATGATGAAAGCGCGCGGCTGTTCGACCATTCGGTCGATCTTTGGCAGGGGCTCAGCCAAGAGCTGAACTACAACGTCATGTATTCCAACCGGGGCTGTCTGATGCTGGCCCACACGGTGCATGACGTGCAAAGCTTCAAGCGGCACATCCATGCCAACCGGCTGAACGGCGTCGACAACCGCTGGCTCAGCCCCGAGGAATGCAAGGAATACTGCCCGCCGATCAACATCGCCAAGGATGCGCGCTATCCGGTGATGGGCGGCGCGCTGCAGGAACGCGCGGGCACGGCGCGCCACGATGCGGTGGCCTGGGGCTATGCGCGGGGCGCGGCGGCGCGGGGCGTCGACATCATCCAGAACTGCGCGGTGCAGGCGATCCGGCGCGGGCCAGACGGCGCGGTGATCGGGGTCGACACCGACAAGGGCTTCATCAAGGCCAAGAAGATCGGCGTTTCGGCATCGGGGCATAACAGCATGGTCATGGCGACGGCGGGCGTGCGCCTGCCGCTGGAATCCATGCCGCTACAGGCGCTGGTATCCGAGCCGGTCAAGCCGATCTTTCCCTGCGTGGTGATGTCGAACGCGGTTCATGCCTATTGCAGCCAGTCCGACAAGGGCGAGCTGGTGATCGGCTCTGGCACCGACCAGTATGTCAGCTATTCGCAGCGCGGCGGCCTGCCGCTGATCGAGCACACCATCGCGGCAATTTCCGAGGTGTTCCCGATCTTCAACCGGATGCGGATGTTGCGCAAATGGGGCGGGATCACCGACAACACACCGGACCGCTCGCCGATCATCGGCAAGACTCCGGTGCCCAACCTCTATGTCAACTGCGGCTGGGGCACCGGCGGGTTCAAGGCTACGCCCGGCTCGGCGCATGTCTTTGCGCACACCATCGCCAAGGACGAGCCGCACCCGATCAACGCCCCCTTCACGCTCGACCGGTTCCGCACCGGGCGTCTCATCGACGAAGCCGCCGCGGCAGCGGTCGCGCACTGAGGTCTCAAACATGCTTCTGATCCATTGCCCCTACTGCAACGAAACCCTGCCCGAACTGGAATTCGCCTACGCTGGCGAGGCGCATATTGCCCGCCCGCAAACCCCATCCGAAGTCAGCGACGAAGATTGGGCGGAATTCCTGTTCATGCGCGCCAACGTCAAGGGCCTGCATTATGAACGCTGGCGGCACCTGCACGGCTGCGGGCGGTTCTTCAACGCGGTGCGCGACACCGTGTCCGACAAGTTCGTGACAACCTATCCGGCAGGCGCCCCGCGCCCGGCGCTGGACAGCCTTCTTGAAACCTCGGCGGAGGGCGGCAAATGAGCCACTATCGCGTTCCCGGCAAGGGCCGGGTCGATCTTTCGCGCCCGGTCAGCTTCACCTTCGAAGGCAAGACCTACAGCGGCGGGCGTGGCGATACCGTCGCCTCGGCGCTGCTGGCGCATGGCGTGCACCTGATGGGGCGCAGCTTCAAATATCACCGCCCGCGCGGCGCCGTGGCCGCTGGCAGCGAAGAGCCCAACGCCCTGATCGGCACCCGCCGCGGGCCGGGCCGGTTCGAGCCGAACACCCGTGCCACGGTGCAGGAGATCTATGAAGGCCTTCAAACCAACGCGCAGAACAAGTACCCGAGCCTGAAATTCGACATCGGCGCGGTGAACGATGCCGCCTACATGCTGTTTTCGGCGGGCTTCTATTACAAGACCTTCATGTGGCCGCGCAGCTTCTGGGACAAGGTCTATGAGCCGTTCATCCGCGCCGCCGCTGGCCTTGGCGTCAGCCCGACCGAGGAAGACCCCGATCTTTATGCCTCGCGCAACCTGCATGTCGATGTGCTGGTGGTGGGGGCGGGCCCGTCTGGCATCGCAGCAGCCAAGGCCGCCTGCGCCGAGGGGCTCAGCGTTGTGCTGGTCGATGAGAACGCCGAAATCGGCGGCACGCTGCTGTCCGAACCGCAGGCGGTGATCGACGGCGCGCCCGCATGGGACTGGATCGCCACCGAACTGGCGGCGCTGAAGGCGGCTGGCGTCAAGGTCATGACTCGCACCACGGCGATTGCCTATTACCATCAGAACATGATCGGCCTGTGCGAAAAGCTGACCGACCATCTGGCGCAACTGCCCGATGACACCCCGCGCGAGCGGCTTTGGCGGGTGCGCGCCGGGCAGGTGGTTCTGGCGCAGGGCGCGCTGGAAAAGCCGCTGGTGTTCCATGGCAACGACCGTCCCGGCGTGATGCTGGCTGGCGCGGCGCAGACCTATCTCAACCGCTACGGTGTGCTTGTTGGCAAGCGCCCCGTGGTGATCACCAGCCATGACAGCGCGTGGTTTGCGGCCTTCGATCTGGCCGATGCCGGGGCCAAGGTGCAAGCCATCGTCGATCTGCGCGAAGGCGTCCCGGAAACCCTGCTGGCGCAGGCGCGGGCGCGCGGCATCCCGGTCAAGCTGTCGCATACCGCGACGGCAACCAAGGGCCGCCTGCGGGTAAAATCGCTGCGGGTGAACCCGGTTGTCGGCGGCAGTGTCGAAGCCGGAGAGGAGATCTCCTGCGATGCGGTGCTGATGTCGGGTGGCTGGACGCCGTCGCTGCACCTGTTCTCGCACACCAAGGGCAAGCTGGCGTGGGACGAAGACCGTACCACCTTCCTGCCCGACGAAACGCCCGAAGATTGCGTCATCGCGGGCGCAAGCCGCGGGCTTTGGGGCATCGAGGCGGCGCTGAACGACGGCGCTGAAAAGGGCCGCGCTGCGGCGGCAGCGCTGGGCAAGGCCGGGGTGGCAAACGTCTATGGCGTTGCGCAGGACCGCACCGGCACCGGCATCTCGATGAAGGAACTGCCGACCGATCTGTCCGCCGGCAAGGCCAAGGCCTTTGTCGATTTCCAGAACGACGTCACCGCCAAGGATCTGCGGCTTGCGGTGCGCGAAGGCATGCGGTCGATCGAGCACGTCAAGCGCTACACCACCAACGGCATGGCGACCGATCAGGGCAAGATGTCCAACATCAACGGTCTCAACATTGCGTCCGACGCGCTGGGCCGCAAGCAGCCGCAGGTTGGCCTGACCACCTTCCGCCCGCCCTACACGCCAACCACCTTCGGCGCATTTGCGGGCTATCATCGCGGCCATCATTTCGAGGTCACCCGCAAGACCCAGATCGATGCTTGGGCGCAAGAGCACGGCGCGGTGTTCGAACCGGTCGCGCAGTGGCGCCGGGCGTGGTATTTCCCGCAACCCGGCGAAAGCATGGATGATGCGGTGCGCCGTGAATGCGCCGCCACCCGCGCCTCGGTCGGCATCTTCGATGCCTCGACGCTGGGCAAGATCGAGGTTGTCGGCCCCGATGCGGTGGAATTCATGAATCGCATGTACACCAACCCATGGACCAAGCTGGGCGTCGGGCGCTGCCGCTATGGCCTGCTGTGCGGCGACGATGGCTTCATCCGCGACGATGGTGTCATCGGGCGTATGGGGCAGGACAAGTTCCACGTCACCACCACCACCGGCGGTGCGGCGCGGGTGCTGAACATGATGGAGGATTACCTTCAGACCGAATGGCCCGACCTCAATGTCTGGCTGACCTCGACCACCGAGGAATGGTCGACCATCGCGCTCAACGGTCCGATGGCGGCAAAGCTGCTGCAGCCGCTGACCGATGTGACCCTGACCGAAGAAGCGTTCCCGCATATGTCCTGCGTGGAATGCACTGTTGCGGGGATGCCGGCGCGGCTGTTCCGCGTCAGCTTTACCGGCGAGATCGGGTTCGAGGTCAACGTGCCCGCACCGATGGGCCGCAAGCTGTGGGAAACGCTGTGGCAGGCCGGGCAGCCCTATGGCATCACCCCCTATGGCACGGAAACCATGCACGTTCTGCGGGCAGAAAAGGGCTATATCATCGTCGGTCAGGACACCGACGGCACGGTCACGCCCTATGATGCGGGCATGGGCTGGGCCGTGGGCAAATCCAAGCCCGATTTTGTCGGCAAGCGCGGCCTTGCGCGGCCCGATCTGGTGGCAGAGGGACGCAAGCAACTGGTCGGCCTGCTGACCGAGGATGGCTCCAAGCTGGAAGAGGGCGCGCAGATCGTCTTTGACGCGGCCCAGCCGGTTCCGATGACCATGGTGGGGCATGTGACCTCGTCTTACGACGTGGGCACCACCGGCCAGCCGATCGCGCTGGCGCTGGTGGCGGGCGGGCACGGGCGCATGGGGCAAACCGTCTATATCCCGATGCCGGACCGCACCATCGCCGCCAAGATCACCTCGACCGTCTTTGCCGACCCGGAAAACAGCCGCCTGAAGATCCCCGCCGATCAAGGAGTTGCCGCATGAATGCCCTGACATCCCAATCCGACTTTCTGGCCGAGACCGCCGCTGTGCGGATCGCGATGGCCGCGCCGCGCAGCCGCTTTTCGCTGCGCCTGCGGGACAATCTTGCGCCGTTCGAGGCGGCGCTGGGCCTGTCGCTGGGCGGCGCGCTGGGCAGTCGCGCCAGCGCCGGGGAGCGCGAGACGCTGCGCCTTGGCCCTGATGAGTGGATGCTGCACACGTCGTTGGCGGATGCGGGGGCGGTCGAGGCCGCGCTGTCTGCGCTATATGCCGCGCAGCCGCACAGTCTGGTGAATGTCTCGGCGCGCGAGGTCAGCTTCGTGATCGACGGGCCGCGCGCCGCCGAGTTGCTGACCCTTGGCTGCCCGCGCGATATTGCCAAGATCGCGCCCGGATCGGGCCGACGCACGGTGTTCGACGGGGTGACGGTGATCCTGTGGCGCGATGCACCGGACGCGTTCCGCATCGATTGCTGGAACAGCTTCGCACCGCATATCCTCGACCTGCTCAAGACCGGCGCGCGAGAGCTCGCCGCCGAAGCGCCCTGAAAGGCACGCATATGTCCCGTATCCTTCTGACCGTCTCCTGCCCGGTGCGACCGGGCATCGTGGCCGCGATCTCGGCATTCCTCACCGAGCAGGGCTGCAACATTCACGACAGCTCGCAGTTCTCGGATATCGAGAACGACCGTTTCTTCATGCGGCTCAGCTTTGCCTCTGAGCAGGGCGCAACACGCGAGGGGCTTGCGACCAGTTTTGCGCCACTGGCCGAGCGGCTGGAGGCAGAGTTTGCTTTCCACGATCCGTCGCAAAAGATGAAGGTGGTGATCATGGTGTCGCGGTTCGGGCATTGCCTGAACGATCTGCTGTACCGCTGGCGCATCGGGGCGCTGCCCATCGACATCGTGGCGGTGGTGAGCAATCACATGGATTATCAGAAGGTCGTGGTGAACCATGACATTCCGTTCCATTGCATCAAGGTGACGCCACAGAACAAGCCCGAGGCCGAGGCCGAGATCATGCGGGTCGTGCGCGATGCCGGGGCCGAGCTGATCGTGCTGGCGCGCTATATGCAGATCCTGTCGGATGAGATGTGCCGCGAGATGTCGGGGCGGATCATCAACATTCACCACTCGTTCCTGCCGTCTTTCAAAGGGGCCAACCCTTACAAGCAGGCGTTCGAGCGGGGGGTAAAGCTGATCGGGGCGACGTCGCATTATGTGACCGCGGATCTGGATGAAGGGCCGATCATCGAGCAGGACACGGTGCGGGTGACCCACGCGCAATCGCCGGGGGATTATGTCTCGCTTGGGCGCGATGTGGAATCGGCGGTGCTGAGCCGGGCGATCCATGCGCATATCCATCGGCGGGTGTTTCTGAACGGTGACAAAACGGTGGTGTTCCCGGCGTCTCCGGGAGAATACGCATCGGAACGGATGGGCTGACGCTGCGCCTCGGGGGAGAGGGCAGAGGGGGGCCAGCCCCCCGCGCGACGCGCTCCCCCCGGAGTTTATCGGGCAAGATGAAGATGGGGCGCGGCACCTTGCGGGCAGGTGTCGGGATTCCAGGCCCGCAGATCTGCCTATGTCCGGGCGAGCCGAGGTCTTTGGTGCGCGCGCTGAGGCTGCGACGCAGAGAGTTGGTATTGAAGGCGCTGGTCGGACAGTTGTCTTGCGGCGAGCATAGCCGGGCAGCGTAACCGTGGTGCTGCGCGCGGGGGGCCGTGATTGGGCGATAGGCGTGGGTTCCTCCGCATCGGCAGCTTCGGGCAGGGCGATGGTCTTGGTGCCGGTTATCCGGGAGGACGACTTGCGCAGGTCGGTCGCCGTCAGCTGGCGGCGTTACATGGTAAATCCCGCCATCGCTGTTCGGCCTTGCCGAGTTATGCGTATTCGCCTTTGGCAGCGCATTCATCGGCGGCGCCAGCGAGTTGATTGCTGCGATCGGCGGCACCGGCAATGACATCTTCCTTGTTAGCCTCGATGTGGTGTCGGCTGTCACGCTGTCCGACGAAAACGCGCGGCCCCCGCCGGGCATTTCCTTCCGCGATCTGCTCGAAGGCCAGCAGGTGCTTGATTTCACCGACAGGCTTGAAGGCAGAGACACGCCAGAATGCCATGATGCGGCTGGCGCGGTGGTAGAACTGCGCATCTTTGAGACTGCGGCGTGCGGTCTGGGCTTTTCCCCCGGCCGCAGGGGGACCGAGAGCGGCCTCGCTTCAGCCCTCGATGCCGGGATGTTCGAACTGACCTCCGACGACGGGCTGCTGCTGGCCTATGAGGTGACTCTGTCTGCACGCGTAACCATGCCCGATCTGGCCGAAGATCGGCAGGCGCTGATCGACGCCAGCGGCTGTCGCAATGCGACACGCCCGAGGAGCTCGAGCGGACAGCCAGTCCGGTGAGCTTGCCCAGATCCGCAGCATCAGCGCCGATGTTGCGCGCTTGATACGGATCCGCACGCTGGCGCTGTCGATCGGCATGGGGCGGGTGGTCTACGGCGTTGAAACGCAAGACGAGGCAGGCAGTATCCGCGACCATTTTCTGGCCTTGGCGGGCGCAGCAGTTGATGGCGGTATTCTCTGTCTGACCTCGGGCGTAGACCTGCTGAATCACGGTGAGGTAGCATTGCCGGGCGGGCCGGATGCGTTTTGCGGGTGCTGGCGATTAGCGTTTTCGTCACCGGGCAGGGTGATCTTTGCGCGCTGGCCGCGCTCGAGAACGCGGCCAGTCTCAACAGCACGAAGTCGACGACCGACGTCCTGTACGGCCACAGTGTGTCGATGATCTGGGCCGGATAGGCGCAGGGAGGGACCGGCAAGCTGGAGGTGGTGCTTCAGGGTCGCAACGGCGACAAACTGGCCGAGCATCTGGCTGCGGCGGACGGACAGATGGGCGATGCATTTGCTATCGCCGACCACCAGAGCGCCCATAGCTCGGCCAGCAAGCTCGATGATGGCCGCGGCGCGATCAGCTTAATCGCGCAAGGTGGCGAAGTGCTGACCCCAGCCCGGGAACTCGACCTTGGTTTCGCCGGAACCGACGCGGCTCGACAGGGTGCGTCTGGAAATACTGTGCGGCGGTGCGGGCGACGATCTGCTGGAGGCCCACAGGCTGGAGGGCAGCAATGCCGGGGTCAGCGTCAACGGCAGCAAGATGCCTTTGCAGGGCATGCCGGCCAATGCGCTGGGCGCAGACGTATTCGCCAATCCGGGTAACCCTCTCGGCGAACGCGGCGCCCTGTCGGTGCCCATCGATCCGGTAACGGTTGCTCCGCTGCGAGGGTACCGCAATCCGGTGCTGCTCGCCCTCGTCAAGCCGATGAACGGTGCGGTATGGAGGTCTGCTGGGTACCGAGTGTGAGCAACAGGCGAGCATCCACGGCGATCTGCGAGGCGGCAACACGCGGGTCTGTGCGATGCTCAACATACAGAACGGCAGGTATTTCGTGACCGCGCACTTGCGACAGTGTAAGTGAAGCGGGATTTAATATCTCGCTGGCAACATCAGAGGCGGATACCGGCGTGCAAAAGCTCGGGGCCGTCGGAGTCATCGCGTTCAAGAATGGCGACTTCGGCGATGACGCTATTGACTCAAAGACGATTGAAGGCGTTTGGGTCGACACCGTCGATGAATTCGATTTTGCGCAGATCAACGACATAAACTGCGACGTCCCTGCCGTGATCCGACAGGGGCTAGCTGCGGCTGAGGTGTTCGCGCAGGAGGGCAAGTCTACGACGGGGACACCATTCACTATCCGAAAGAGCCTGCCTTCGTCCGTTCCTTCAAGGATGACGCCCACTTCATGGTGTGACCGTCACCATAAAGCTGCGCAAGGCTGCGCTTGAGCAATGATCCGGCGTGGGTCCAGATAGAAAGGGCAGAGGGGGCGCTGCCCCCCGCCTCCTTTCGGAGCCTCCCCCCGGGATATTTCCTGCCAGAAGAAGACAAGGCGCTGCGCCCCGGTTTCTTCTGGCCCTAAATATCCCCGCCGGAGGCATCCGGCGATCAGGCCGGGCGCGGCGCCCGGATCAAGGCGCCGCTCCGGTGTCAGTGCAGGTCTTTGTAGCTGATTTCCTTGACGTCCGAGCCGGTCTTGCTGCGGCGGACATGCAGGCGGTTCAGCGCGTTCACGTAGGCGCGGGCGGAAGCGACCACCGTGTCGGTATCGGCGGACTGGCCGGTCGCGATCTTGCCGTCCTCTTCGAGACGCACGGATACCGTCGCCTGCGCATCGGTGCCTTCGGTGACGGCATTCACTTGGTAGAGCTGAAGCCGCGCCTTGTTCGGGTAGAGCTTGCGCACCGCCTTGAAGGTCGCATCCACCGGACCGTCGCCGAATTCATCCGCGCTCGTCTCTTGCCCGCCGACTTCCATCTCGAGCACCGCTTCGGCCTGTCCCGCCGTGCCGCAGATCACCTTCAGCGACACGATCTCAAGGTGGTTGCCCTGATCCTCGGCGAGATGGGCGGTGACAAGCGCGAGGATGTCATCGTCGTAGACCTCTTTCTTGCGGTCGGCGAGATCCTTGAACCGAACGAAGATGTCCTTGAGCTGGTTGTCGCCTACCTCGACGCCAAGATCCTTGAGCTTGGCACGCAGCGCGGCGCGGCCCGAATGCTTGCCGAGCGGCAGTGAGGTGCCTGCAAGGCCGACATCCTCGGGGCGCATGATCTCGAAGGTTTCCTTGTTCTTGAGCATGCCGTCCTGATGGATGCCGGATTCATGCGCAAAGGCGTTCTTGCCGACGATGGCCTTGTTGAACTGCACCGGAAAGCCCGAGACCGCCGAGACGCGGCGCGAGATGTGCATGATCTTCTTCGTTTCCACATTGGTGTAGAACGGCATGATGTCGCCGCGGGTGCGCAGCGCCATGACCACTTCTTCAAGCGCAGTGTTGCCAGCCCGCTCGCCCAGCCCGTTGATGGTGCATTCAATCTGCCGTGCGCCGCCCTCGACCGCGGCGAGCGCGTTGGCAGTCGCAAGGCCAAGGTCGTTGTGGCAATGGGTGGCAAAGATGATCTCATCGGCGCCGGGCACGGTGGCGATCAGCTTGCGGATCAGCTCGGCGCTTTCATTGGGGGCGGTGTATCCCACGGTATCGGGGATGTTGATGGTGGTGGCGCCCGCCTTGATGGCGATCTCGACCACGCGGCAGAGGTAATCCCATTCGGTGCGGGTTGCGTCCATCGGCGACCATTGCACGTTGTCGCACAGGTTGCGCGCGTGGGTGACCGTCTGGTGGATGCGGTCGGCCATCTCGTCCATCGTGAGGTTCGGAATGGCGCGATGCAGCGGCGATGTGCCGATGAAGGTGTGGATGCGCGGGCGGGGGGCGTTGCGCACCGCCTCCCAGCAGCGGTCGATGTCGCCGGTCTGGGCACGGGCGAGGCCGCAGATCACCGAGTCTTTCGAGCGTTTCGAAATCTCGGAGACGGCGGCGAAATCGCCTTCGGAGGCGATGGGAAAGCCCGCTTCGATTATGTCGACGCCCATGTCTTCGAGCAGCTCGGCGATTTCGAGCTTTTCGTCATGGGTCATGGTCGCGCCGGGCGACTGTTCGCCATCGCGAAGCGTGGTGTCGAAAATATAGACGCGGTCCTTGCCCGCTGCCTGAGCCTGGTCAGTCATGTCTGGATTCCTTGAGGTGTCTTCGTCCGCTAGTTGTTTCGCCGGCGCGAAACGGGTCTCCTCTGAGCGTCCGCGCCGGGAATTGCGCGCTCAGAGGCGAATTAGCAGAAGACGCAGGCCAAGCGCCATGCCTGCGCGGGGCGCAGTGGCGGGCAGAGAGATATGGCCATTCTTCGTCATATCGCGGACTATACGCGCGGCGCCGCAAATGAAAACCCGCAAAATGACCAGCTTTGCGCGGAATGTCGCGCCGCGCCGCAGCATCACTCGCATGGGGGTTGAGCGGAACGTGTCGTGCCTCCTATGCTTCGAGTGGGCCGTGGAAAGGGTATCTCGTGCTGAACAATGTCTGCCGTGCCGCCGTGATGGCAGTTCTTCCGGTTTGTGCGGGGGCCGAGGGGCGCACCGAGGCCGATGTCTATATTTTCGGCAATTCTCTGGTGCATTACCTTGGTGAACAGGACCATACCAACGTGCCCTATTGGTTGGCGCAGATGGCGGCGGTTGATGATCGGCGGCTGACGCTTAGCGGGCAATGGGGGTTCCTGCGCAATTTCGCCGAGTCGTTGCCGCCGCGGCCGGGCTGGAGCATTGCCGGGGTGCGCGGGGCGTGGGATCCGGGGCGCGGGGCGTTCGGTGATGCCGGGCTTGAGGCCGTGCTGATCACGCCGGCGAATTTCATCCAGTATCAGGCCCCCGATGCGCCCTATGATGGTGACAATCCTCGCGACGAGTCGCCCTTGGGCGCGACGTTGAAAGTACTGGACTGGACGGTCGGGCATGCGCCGGGAACGCCGGTCTGGATCTACGAGGGCTGGGCCGAGATGTCCTCGGTCACGGGCCGCTTTCCGCCGTCGGATCGTGCGCATTTGCGGTATCAGGCCTTCAATGCAGCCGATTATCACGACTGGTACCTTCGGCTTGTTGCAGATCTGCGGGCGGCGCGGCCCGAGGCGGATGTGCGGCTGATGCCGATTGCCTCGGTTCTGGCAGGGCTGCTGGGCGAGGGCGGGGCGCTGGCGGATCTGCCTCTTGAGGCGCTGTATGTCGATGCCGATCCGCATGGCACACCGACGCTGTATTTCCTTGCCGCGATGATCGCCTATGCCGCGCTTTACGAGGCTCCGCCCCCGGCAGGTTTCATCCCGACTGGCGTCGCGCCCGAGGTGATCGCGGCCTATCCGGCGCTGGCCGAGTCTGTCTGGCAGGCGGTGCACGCCGCCGATCCGTTCTCCGAGGCGAGCTTGGCGCCCGCTTCGCCCTCTGTGCGCGCGGCCGCCGAGGAGGGCGCAATCGACGCCGACATTCCCCTGCCGCAGCGCGGGCAGGTGGCGTTGCCTGCGCCGGGGGCGCGGCCCGAGGGGCTTCCGGCGCTGGGCATGGGGCTGAACGGCCTTGCCGACTGGTCGACGCAGGCGCCCTTTGTCGATCTAATGAAATCCGCCCGCGAATGGGTGGGGCATCTTCCCGGCCAGTGGGGCGGGGTGACCATCGACGAGCTGCGCGCGATGGGCGCGCTGGATGACAACGGCTGGCCGCTGCGCATCCCCGACGGGGTCGAGCGGCTTGAGGCGCTGCTGCTAACCGACATGCCCGAGGATGCCGACTACCTGCGCGGCAGCTACGTGGTGATGTGGGATGGCAAGGGCGATCTGGAACTGACCGGCCGGGCGCGGCGGGTCGGCTACGAACAGGGCGTAGCGCGGTTTCACTACACGCCGGGCGAGGGGTCGGTGGGGATCTCGATTTCGGCCACCGATCCGGATGATCCGATCCGCAACATCCATGTGGTGCGCGAAGACCAGTTGCTGCTGTTCGAGGCGGGGGTGATCTTTGACCCGCTGTGGATCGCGCGGATCAAAGACCTGCGGCTGGTGCGGTTCATGGACTGGATGATGACCAACGGCTCTGTGGTGCAGAGCTGGTCTGACCGCCCGCGCCTGTCGGATTACACTTGGACCTCGTGGGGCGTGCCGCTGGAAGCGATGATCGCGCTGGCCAACCAGATCGGCGCCGACCCGTGGTTCAACATGCCGCATATGGCCAATGACGACTATGTGCGGCGCTTTGCTGAAACGGTGAAGGCCGGGCTGGACCCGCGGCTGAAGGCGCATGTGGAATATTCCAACGAGGTCTGGAACCATATTTTTCCGCAAGCGGGCTGGGCGGAAATGCAGGCGGATGCGTTGTGGGGGCGCTCCGAGACAGGCTGGGTTCAGTATTACGGGCTGCGCGCGGCGCAGATGATGCGGCTGTGGTCGAAGGTCTACGGCGAGGAGGCCGAGGCACGGCTCGAACGGGTTGTGGCAACGCACACCGGCTGGCCGGGGCTGGAGGAAAACATCCTTGTCGCGCCGCTGGCCTACCTGCAACTGGGCCATTCCCCGCAAGAGGATTTCGATGCCTATGCCGTGGCGGGCTATTTCGGCTACGAGATGGGCGGCGAAGAGATGGCGCCGCGCATCGACGCATGGCTCGAACGGTCCGAAGCCGAGGCGGTGACGGCGGGCGAAGCCGAGGGGCTGCGCCGCGTGGCTCTGCGCGAATACGTCAGTGCGCACCGTTTCGAGGCCGCCGTTGCGCCGGTGGCGCTGGCCTTGCAGGAAGGCTCGCTCAAGGAACTGGTCGAAGAGATCCTGCCCTATCACGCGGCGGTGGCCGACACCGCCGGGCTGCGGCTGGTGATGTACGAGGGCGGCACCCATGTCGCGGCGCAGGCCGGGCGGGTCGAGGATGAGCGGCTGACAGGGTTCTTTGAATACCTCAACTATGCGCCGGAAATGGCCAAGCTCTACGAAGGGCTGCTGAGCGGCTGGATCTCGGCGGGTGGCACGCTGTTCAACGCCTTTGTCGACGTTGCGCCGCCGTCGAAATGGGGCAGCTGGGGGGCGCTGCGGCATCTGGATGATGAAAATCCGCGCTGGGACATGCTGATGAGCTACAACGCCACCGGCCCGTCGGGGTGGGAGGAACGCGATGCGCTGGCCTTTGCCGATGGCGTGGTCCGGGCAGCCCCGGCGGGCGGCGCGCGGCTGGAGGGCACGGTGGAAGAAGACGTGCTGATCGGCGGCGGCGGCAATGATACGCTGGTCTCTGGCGGTGGCGACGACAGCCTGCATGGGGGCGCGGGTGAGGACGTGGTGCTGCTGCCCGGTGCGCAGGGGGAATATGACTTCACCCGCGACGGGGCGCGGCTTGTCACGACAGGGCCTGCGGGGCGGGTGGTGCTGGTGTCGATCGAAGGGCTCGGATTTGCCGACGCGCCGGGAGCCGTCGTGCCGACCTCTGGCCTGTGAGCCAGAGTTTTAGCGGACAGTCTCTGGTGCTGGCCACCGGCTCCGCCGAAGGATCCGCACGTGCAGGGCGCGCGCAAAAACCGTGTCTTCGCAACCCAATCCCGGCTTTGGATCATGGCCACCGAACCAGCCGACCCGAGGCAGAAGGCCATAGGCGGACCGCGCCATGGCACCGATGCCGACCCGAAGCCGCGCTGCTGATGCAGACCGCCTAGTTGCGGATCTCGTCCGGCCCGACGCCCCAGATCGCGGTTTTCGGGGCCCAGCCCTCATAGCCACCCGCCGACAGCTCACACCAGCTTTCGGTGCAATCGCCTAGCTCCGCGATAACGCCAAGCGCCAGCTTGGCGGTGACCGGCGTGTCTTCGGCGGCGCGGCTGTGCAGTTCCAGCATGTCTTTCTGAACCAGCGCGGTGCGCACCCCCGAGAGCAGCGAATAATGGATCCAGCCGCCCGCGCCATCGACATCGCGCACCTGTCGCCAGTGACCGTATTCGGCAGTGATTTCCAGCGGCATGTCTCGGCGCAGGAACACCCAGTCGATGCGATGGGTCAGCGAAGGGCCGCGCCGGGCATTTGCCTCGGACGCCTTGAGCGAGACGAACCGCGGCAGCGGAAGATTGGTGACCGCGCCACGTTCTTCGGTGGCCCCGGCTGTCGCACCGGACACCAGAAGCAGGAAAGCCCCCGCAACCATGGCGAATTGTCTCATTCCAGTCGTCCCGCTCGATTTTTGCAGGCGGGGTTCTTGTGCCCCGCAGC
Organism: Salipiger sp. 1_MG-2023; assembly: GCF_030547555.1. Taxonomy (NCBI): domain Bacteria; kingdom Pseudomonadati; phylum Pseudomonadota; class Alphaproteobacteria; order Rhodobacterales; family Roseobacteraceae; genus Salipiger; species Salipiger sp. 1_MG-2023. The sequence continues at coordinate 27,139 of NZ_JAUOQN010000022.1, forward strand.
AGACCGGGGCAGTGTGCCAGCAAGCCTGCGTGATGGATAGGGAGGGGAGCCGGACCATGCCGACAAAACGCCTGAGTGTTGTCGTGACGCGACGCTTGCCCGAAGCGGTCGAGACACGTCTGAGCGAGCTGTTCAACGTCACCCTGCGCGAAGACGATGCGCCGATGACTCGCGCCCAGCTTGCCGCCGCGATGGCCGATTGCGACGTGCTGGTGCCGACCATCACCGACAATATCGATGCGGGGCTGATCGCTCAGGCGGGCGAAGGGCTCAAGCTGATCGCCAATTACGGCGCGGGGGTCGATCACATCGACGTCGAAACTGCCCGGCGTCGCGGCATTCTGGTGTCCAACACCCCCGGTGTGATGACCGACGACACCGCCGACATGGTCATGGGGTTGATGCTGGCGGTGATGCGCCGGATGCAGGAAGGCCTGCGGGTCATGCAGGCCGGCGAATGGGACGGCTGGGCCCCGACGGCGTTTCTGGGCACCCGTCTGGGCGGCAAACGGCTGGGCATCCTTGGCATGGGCCGCATTGGTCAGGCGGTGGCGAAACGCGCCAACGCCTTTGGTATGCAGATCCATTACCACAATCGTCGCCGCCTGCGCCCGGAAACCGAAGACTCGCTGGAAGCCACCTATTGGGAAAGCATCGACCAGATGGTCGCGCGGATGGATGTGATCTCGGTGAACTGCCCGCACACGCCATCGACCTTCCATCTGCTGAACGCGCGGCGACTGAAGCTGATGAAACCCTCGGCGGTCATCGTCAACACCTCGCGCGGCGAGGTCATCGACGAAAGCGCCCTGACGCGGATGATCAAGGCCAAGGAGCTGGCCGGAGCGGGCCTTGACGTTTATCAGCATGGCATCCGGGGCAACCCCGAGCTGGTGAACCTGCCGAATGTGGCGATGACCCCGCATATGGGATCGAGCACGCTCGAAGGGCGGCTGGAGATGGGCGAAAAGGTCCTGCTGAATATCAAGACCTTTGCCGACGGCCACCGCCCGCCCGATCAGGTGCTGCCAAGCATGCTGTAGCCATTCGCCCCGGATTGTAGCTAAATCCGGGGCAATCACCGCGGTTTTGCCCGGTTTGGGCACAACTTGCGCCAACCGCGACTCCGATCCTTGGGGCATCACGTCCCTTGGGCTGGAGTATCGGTGTCATGCTGTCCTCATTGTTTTCCGCGTCCCGCAACGACGCAACCGTCGCGGATCAAACCGTCTGGTCGCCCGAGCGCGACGCGCCCGCTGACGCGCCGTTCGGCTCGTTCTGGGCCGAGGCGACATCGGAAGAGGCGGCGATTTTCTGGCAGACCGAAGCGGCATGGGCCGAATTTCACGAAGAGCGCGAATCCTTTGGCTGGTCCTCGCTGGAAAACCAGCGGCTGGCCGAAACACAGGCGTTCGCCAGCCACGAAGATCTGGTCTTCAACGGGCGCAGCGCCGGCGGTATCTCCGTGCTGCGCTGGGATGTCGGCGGCGCGATGCACAACATCGCCAATCTCGGCGAAGATCTGGGGCGGATGCTGACGCTGGACATCGTGCAGACCGGCGGTGTGGCCTACCTGCTGGGCGTCAGCCGCGAGAAGGACATGCTGGTCGCATGGCGCATTCTCGACGATGACAGGCTGATCGAAACCAGCCGGGTCGATTTTGGCGAGAGGCTGGGCCTGCACGCCCCGCGCGAGATGACGGTGCGCCAGCTGGGCGATGTGCCGTATATGCTGATCGTCGGCGAGAACGAGCGAGCGCCGGGGGTTCTGGCGATGGACCCGGACGGCAGGCTGCACCTTGCCGAAGCGCTGCTGGATCTCGGGGTGCTGCCTAGCGGCCCGGCGCGCGGCGCCGACACCCCGCAGGCCAGCCCTGCGGAGAACAGCGATTTTGGGCTGAGCTATTGCGTCGCGACAGAGCCGACCGCGCTGGTGCCGTCATCGGGGCCGCCGATGCAGGTTCTGGGGCTGGGCGCACCGGGCTACGCCCCGCCGTTCTGATCGCCCGACAGGATGCCTTCGATCAGGGTTTGCGCCCCGAGATCGGATCGGAAATGCGCCTCGACATGGGCGCGGCCCGCGGCCGAAAAACGCGCGGCGCTTTCGGGGTTCTGCGCCAGTTCCTTGATGGCGCGGGCCAGTTGCGTCGGCTCCTTGGGGGCGACCAGCTTGCCGTTGCGCCCGTCGTCGATCAGCTCGCGCACGCCGCCCGCGTCGGTGCCGATGGTCGGCACGCCGCAGGCCATCGCCTCCATATAGGCCACGCCCAGCGGTTCGTGCCACGAGGCCAGCACAAAGACATGCGCTTCGAGCAGCTTGGCCTTGACCGCTCCGGCGTCGATCGCGCCCAGCAGCTTGACGTGATCCTGTAGCCGCAGCTTGCGCAGATGGGCTTCTAGCTCCTTGCGGAAGCCATCGCCGCCCGCGTCGTCTTCGCCAGCGATTTCCAGCCGGACGTCGACCCCCTGATCGAGAAGCTGGCGCACCGCGGACATCAGATCCTGATGCCCTTTGACCACGTTCAGCCGCCCGCAGGAAAACAGCCGCACCGGGCGGCCCTTTACCGGGGGCTGGTAGGGGGCCTCGCGCTTCAGGATCTCGGTGTCGACCCCCATCGGGCGCACATAGAGCCGCGCCGGAAGCGCCTGAGGCATCGCTTCGCGCATCTCGTTCAGCAGCTTGTGGGTGATGATGGTGGCGAATTTCGCCCCCGACCATTTGAACCGCTGCCCCGGCCCGTAATCCGACAGTGGCCCGTGCAGGGTCAGCGAATAGCCGGGGCCGCCGAGCTTGTGCGCCAGCGCCGCGATCAGCGCGGCGCGCCCGCAGGACTGCACGTGAACGTGGTCAAGCTGCTGGTTGTCGGCCAATGTCCGAAGCGCCTGCGCGGCGGAGAGGGTCATCGCCACATCTCGCGCGAACCCCGGACCCTCGCGCAGGGTCCAGCCAAGCAGCCCCTGTGGCAGCAGCGCCGCTGCGGCCTTTGCCGCAAGATGCGGTTTCATCTGGCCAAGATAGATGGTTCGCGCGATGGCCTCTTGCGACCAGTCATGCGCGATCAGCCCCGGCGGGGGCATACGAGTCGACAACAGCTGGACCCTGTGGCCCATCTGTTCCAGCGCACGCAGCTCGCGCCAGAAAAAGATATGCGTCTGCCCCGGAAATTGGGGCACGAGATACCCGATTCGCAATCGCTGCGACACCGATCCCCCTGCTTACAGGCCGTTCCTCCGCGTGGCATCGCGGATGTTTGGCCAAGCTTTCCCGGTTATTCTTTCTTTGGCCACAGTTTGATGGCACCTCTTGATCCAGAGGGCGATGAAAACGCCCGAGTGTGGCGGGTTTAATACGCATATGAGCGATCCGAGCGTGAATCCCGGAAGCCCGGCGATTTCGGTGATCCTTCCGGCCAGCAACGAGGCGGCGCTGATCGGCGCCTGCCTTCGGTCGCTGTGCGCGTCGACATTTGAGGGCACGGTGCAGGTGATCGTGGTCGCCAATGGCTGCCGCGACGACACTGCCGCGTGTGCCCGCGCCTGCGCGCCAGAGTTCGCCGCGCGGCGCTGGACGCTTGAGGTGATCGAGCGGGCGACGGGCGGCAAGCTCGGCGCGCTTGGTGCCGGAGACGCGGCGGCGCGCGGGGCGGTGCGGGTTTATCTTGATGCCGATGTGACGGTGAGCCACGATCTGCTGGCCCAGCTTGGCGCGGCGCTGAAGGAGCCCGGCCCGCGCTATGCCAGCGGGCGGGTCAGGATCACCGCGCGCGGCGCGGTGTCGCGCGCCTATGCGCGGTTCTGGGCGCGGGTGCCGTTCATGACGCAGGGCGTGCCCGGTTGCGGGGTGTTCGCGGTGAATGCCGAGGGGCGCGCCCGTTGGGGCGACTGGCCTGCGATCATCTCGGACGACACGTTTGTGCGGCTGTGTTTTGCTCCGCGCGAACGCATCGGCGTCAGCGCGCCTTACGACTGGCCAATTGCCGAAGGGTTTGCCAATCTGGTCAGGGTGCGGCGTCGTCAGGATGCGGGGGTCGCCGAGATCGAACAGAGGTATCCCGACCTGCTTTGCAACGATGACAAGCCGGGCTTTGCGGTGGCGGACAAGCTGCGGCTGGCACTGCGCGATCCACTGGGTTTTGCCGTCTATACGAGCGTGGCGCTGGCCGTGCGGCTGCGTCCCGCCTCTGGCGAGTGGAGCCGCGGGAGATGATCGCGGTGATGCGCCAGCGCTTTCAGGGCAGTTCCATTGCCGCGCGGGCGGTGCGCTCGTCGCTGCTGACGGTGGGGGGCTTTGGCTTCAATCAAGGCATGCGGCTGCTGTCGAACCTCGTGCTGACGCGGCTGCTGTTTCCCGAAGCCTTTGGCCTGATGGCGCTGGTGTCAGTGTTCATGATGGGGCTTCAGCAGTTTTCCGATGTGGGCACCACCACGGCGATCCTGCAAAGCAAGCGCGGCGATGATGAGGATTTCCTCAACACCGCGTGGTCGATACAGGTGTTGCGCGGGGCGGGGCTGGCGCTGGCCGGGGCGGTGCTTGCCTGGCCGATGGCGCAATTCTATGACGAGCCGCAGCTGTTGCACATGCTGCCCGTGGCGGCGCTGTCGATGCTGATCATGGGGTTTCGACCGACCCGGATGGATACGGCGAACCGGCATCTGCTGCTCGGGCGGGTGACGCTGCTGGACATGGTCACGCAGGTGTCGGGGCTGGTGGTGGCCATTGGGCTGGCATGGCTGACCGGATCGGTCTGGGCGCTGGTGATCAGCGGCCTTGTCTCCTGCGTCGTCGAGGTTGCGATCAACTGGGCCTTCCTTCCGGGCGCGCCCAACCGCTTTCGCTGGGAACGCGAGGCCCGCCTTGAACTGGTGCATTTCGGCAAGTGGATCTTTCTGTCGACGGTCTGCGGGTTCTTCTTCAGCCAGTCCGACAAGATCCTGATGGGCAAATGGCTGACGCTGGATCTGCTGGGCCTTTACAACATCGGCTATTTCCTTGCGGCCTTTCCGATGCTGCTGGGCGGCATGGTGACGCGCCGCATTCTCATACCGATCTATCGCGAGACCCCGCCGCGTGAGAGCCAGCAGAATTTCCTGCGCCTGCGCCGGATGCGTGTGATCGTCACCGCGCTGCTGATGGCCATGGTCGGCGTTTTGGCCTGCGCTGGCAACTGGCTGGTCGATGCGATGTACGATGAACGCTACCTTGCGGCGGGGGCGGTCACCGTGATCATCGCGTGCATGCAGATGCCGCAGATCATCGTGCAGACCTATGATCAGGCGGCGCTGGCGGCGGGCGACAGCAAGACCTTCTTCGTGCTGGCCTTTGCGCGGGCACTGCTGATGATCGGCTGCGTGTTGACGGGGCTGGAAACCGCCGGGCTGCTGGGGGCGCTGCTGGGCATCGGCGCGGCCTACGTGCTGGCCTATCCGGTGGTGGTCTGGCTGGCGCGGCGCATGGGTGCGTGGGATCCGCTGCATGATGCAATCTTTGCCGGGGTGGGGCTGGGGCTTGGCGCGCTGGCGGGCTGGCTCAACTGGTCGGTGATCGTGGCACTGGCAGGGCTTGGGGGCTGAACCCTGTCGATCAAATGGAAACGATTCCATGACTGCGCCGGATTGGCTTTCGTGCCATAACGGTCCCCGTCCGATGGCATTGTGAATTATGGCGCGGGTGGGTCGAATAACTAGAAGGCGCCGCAATTCGCCCCTATTCCTCTGTTAGCAGGGCCCAGAATTTTTAGCAGCCCATGTGGCGGGGTTATCGGATGAACGCATTGCAGGATCAGCATGCCGGCGAAAACGACATCGCCATCGTCGGCATGGCGGCGCATCTTCCCGGCGCAGGCGATATCCTGCGTTACTGGGACAATCTGCGCGCCGGGCGATCCTCGATCCGCAAGCTGACCGAGGAAGAGCTGCGCGCGGCGGGCGAAGATCCCGGCCTGATGCGCCACAAGGATTACGTGCCCTTCGCCGCGCCGCTGGATGATTTCGAGATGTTCGACGCGGAGTTCTTCGGTTTTTCCCCGAAGGAAGCCGCGATTATGGACCCCCAGCACCGGCAGTTCCTTGAATGCGCCTGGGAGGCGCTGGAAAACGCCGGCCATGTGCCCGACAGTTTCGATGGGCAGGTCGGTGTCTTTTCCGGCTGCGGCATGGGGTCGTATTTCTATTTCAACATCTGCTCGAACCCGGATCTGGTCGAGAACACCGGCATGTTCCTGCTGCGCCATACCGGCAATGACAAGGATTTTCTGACCACGCGGGCCAGCCATGTGCTGGATCTGCACGGCCCGTCGATCAACCTGCAAACCGCGTGCAGCACCTCGCTTGTGGCGACGCATTACGCGGTGCAGGCGCTTTTGAACGGCGAATGCGACATGGCGCTGGCGGGCGGCGTGACCATCGAGCTGCCGCAGGGGCGCGGTTATCTCTACAAGGAAAACGAGATCCTGTCGCCCGATGGCGCCTGCCATGCCTTCGATCACCGCGCGCAGGGCACGGTGTTCGGCTCTGGCGCGGGGGTGGTGGTGCTGCGGCGGCTGGCGGATGCGCTGGCCGATGGCGATCACGTCTGGGCGGTGATCAAGGGCTCGGCGGTCAACAACGACGGCGCCCAAAAGGCGGGCTATCTTGCGCCCTCGGTCGATGGGCAGGCGGCGGCGATTGCCGAGGCGCAGGCGGTGGCTGGGGTCAGCTCGGACACGGTGGATTACGTCGAATGCCACGGCACTGGCACCTATCTGGGCGATCCGATCGAGGTTGCCGCGCTGACGCAGGCGTTTCGCGAAACATCGGGCGCGCAGGCGCATTGCCGCATCGGGTCGGTCAAGACCAACATCGGCCATCTGGATACGGCGGCGGGCGTGGCGAGCCTGATCAAGGTGTCACTGGCGTTGCACCACGCGGAAATCCCGCCCTCGCTGGGCTATGAGGCGCCGAACCCGGCCATCGGTTTTGATGGCTCGCCCTTCCTCGTCAACGATACGCTGACGCCGTGGCTGCGCGGGGCGCATCCACGCCGGGCTGGGGTCAATTCGCTGGGCGTGGGCGGCACCAACGCCCATGTGGTGCTGCAAGAGGCTCCGGCGCAGGCCCCGTCCGATGTCAGCGACTGGCCGTTCCAGATTCTGACCCTGTCGGCCCGAAGCAACGGCGCGCTGGACGCTGGTGCCAAGCGTCTGGCGGCGCATCTGCGCGCGCATCCCGAACAGCCGCTGGCCGATGTCGCATGGACGTTGAAGCAAGGCCGCCGCGCCTTTGACAAGCGCCGCATCGTGGTCGCACAGACCCACGAAGAGGCCGCCAACCTGCTGGATCAGGGCGATGCGCGCCGCGTGCATTCGCACAGCGCGCTGGATCGCCCCGAGGTGGTCTTCACCTTCCCCGGCGGCGGCGCGCAATATGCCGGCATGGCGCGCGATCTTTACGAGACAGAGCCGGTGTTTGCCGACTGGATGGATCGCGGGCTAAAGACGCTGGCCGAGATGTCGGATGCGGATATCAAGGCGCTCTGGCTCGATACCGATCCGGCGCAGGCGGACGCGGCGCTCAAGCGCCCGTCGCTGCAACTGCCGCTGATCATGATCTGCGAATACGCGCTGGCGCAGCTGTGGATCAGCTGGGGCATCACCCCCGTCGCGCTGGCCGGGCATTCCATGGGCGAGAACACCGCCGCCTGCCTTGCCGGGGTCATGAGCTTCGAGGATTGCATCGGCCTTGTGCATCTGCGCGGGCGGCTGTTCGATTCCGTGCCCGCCGGGGGGATGCTGTCGGTGAACCTGCCCGCCGATCAGCTGCGGCCTCTGCTGGGCGATGACCTCGATCTTGGCGTGGTGAATGGGCCCGAGTTGTCGGTGGCCTCGGGGCCGGTTGCGGCGGTTGAAGCGTTGCAGGCGCGGCTGACGGCGGAGGACATCGACTGCCAGCGCATCGCCATCGACATCGCCGCGCACAGCCGGATGCTGGACCCGATCCTGAAACAGTTCCGCAGCTATCTTTTGTCGATCGACCTGCACGCGCCGCAGATCCCGTTGACCTCGAACCGCACCGGCAAGCTGATGACGCCCGAGCAGGCGACATCGCCCGATTACTGGGTCGACCACCTGCGCGGCACGGTGCTGTTCGCCGATTGCATCGGCGCGGTGGCGGCGAAACACCGCATCCTGCTTGAGGTCGGTCCGGGCAAGGCGCTGTCGGCGCTGGCCCGCCAGCACCCCGATGTCAGCGCCAATCAGGTGCTGTCCTCGCTGCGCCACCGCGACGACAGGATCGCCGACGACAAGCACATGTTCGAGGTGCTTGGCCGTCTCTGGGCGCTGGGGGCGGAAATCGACTGGGCGCAGGTCTGGGGCGATGCCCGCCGCGCCCGTGTGGTTCTGCCGGGCTATGCCTTCCAGCGCGCGCCCTATTTCATCGCGCCGGGCAAGGCGCAGGCCAGCGCGCCGCAATACCTCATGCGCAAAGGCGAGGTGGCCGATTGGGGCTACAAGCCGGTCTGGCGGCCCCGCGCCGCGCAGCCGCCTGTCGATGTCGATCACGGGCTGGGCGATGCCGACCCGCAGGTCTGGCTGATGTTCATGGACGAGGCCGGGCTCGCGGCCCGCGTGGCAAGCCGCCTTGTCGCCGCCGGGCATACGGTGGTCGAGGTGCGCCCCGGCGACAGGTTCACGCGGCTGGCGGATACATCCTATCTGCTGGCCCCGGAACGCGGCCGCGAAGGTTATGATCTTCTGATCCGCGATCTCGCGCAGCGCGGCCATGTGCCAACGCGCATCGCCCATCTGTGGATGGTGACGGAGGGTGAAAGCCACCGCCCCGGTTCAAGCTTCCTGCACCGTCTGCAAGAACAGGGGTTCTATTCGCTGCTCTTCCTCGCGCAGGCCATGGCCGAGGAAAATCTGCCCCGCCCGCTGCACCTGTCGGTGCTGACCAGCGGCGCGGCGCGGGTGCGCGACGAGGCGCTGCCCTATCCTGTCAAGGCGACCATCGCCGGGCCCGCCCGCGTCCTGCCGCGCGAATTGCCGGGGGTGAGCGTGTCGACCTGCGATCTGACGCTGCCGGTTGCGGCGCAGGCGGGGATTTTTGGCCATCGCAAGGCGCAGGCGGAACGGGATGCGGCACTGGAGACGCTCACCTCGCAACTGCTCGAGGAGCTGCTGTCGGAACCTTCGGGCGCCATCGCCGCGCTGCGCGGCGCGAAACGCTATGAATGTGCGATGCTGCCAGTGGCCTTGCCCGCGCCCGAAGTGCCGCAAGGCGGCACCGTGCTGATCACCGGCGGCTTTGGCGGCATTGGCCAGACGCTGGCGCAATCGCTCGCGGCGCAGGGGGCAAACATCGCGCTGGTGGCGCGCGGTGCGCTGCCGGACCGCTTGCATTGGTCGGACTACCTGTCGCGCCACGCGCCGCAGGACGCCACGGCGCGGCGCATCCGCGCGGTGCGCAGCCTCGAAGCGGCGGGTGCGACGGTGGCCAGTTTTGCCGCCGATGTCTGCAACGAAGGCCAGATGCGCGCCGTGCGTGACAAGATCGAGGCGCAGCTGGGCAAGATCACTGGCGTCATCCATGGCGCGGGCGTGATTGATGACGGCCCGCTGCTGGCCAAATCCCCGGCCAGCGTCGAAGACGTGTTCACCCCCAAGATCCACGGCACGCAGGTGCTTGCCACCCTGTTCCCCGATGGTGCGCTGGACTGGATGGCGCTGTTCGCCTCGTCCTCGACGGTGACCGCGCCGGCGGGGCAGGTCGATTACGTTGCCGCGAATGAATACCTCAACGCCTTTGCGGCATCGCGGGCGGGCGGCAAGACGCGGGTTGTCGCGATCAACTGGGGCATCTGGAACGAGGTCGGCATGGCCGCCGAAGCCGTCGCCGCCCGGCGCGGCGAGGCCCCGCAAGCACCTGTCGAGCCGGCAAACGTGCCGCTGCTGCAGGGCAAGACCTTTGACGCCCGTGGCAACCGGCTGTTCACCGCGCAATATTCCGCCAGCGACTGGATCATCGACGAGCATCGCACCAAGGCAGGCGATGCGCTGCTGCCCGGCACCGGTTATCTGGCGCTTGCCGCCGAAGCGCTGCGCGCACATGGCGAACCGGCGGGGTTCGAAATCCGCGATCTGGCATTTCTGCGCCCGCTGCGCGTCGCCGACACCGGCAGCCGCGACATCCGCGTCCGCCTGACCCGGCGGGGCGAAGGCTACGGGTTCGATGTGCTTGCCGATGCGACGATTGGCGGCAAACGCGGCCATGCGATCTGTGCGCAGGGGCGGCTGGCGCTGATGCCGATGGCACGGCCCGAGCCGCTGGATCTTGCCGCGATCCGCGACCGCTGCGGCGCACCGGCACGCGGCGGCAAGCTGACCACCGCGCAAGAGGTGCATCTTGCCTTTGGCCCGCGCTGGAAGGTGCTCGACAGCCGTGCGCTAGGCGCTGGCGAGGGCATCGCCGATCTGTCGCTGGCCGAGGCGGCAAAGGGCGATGGCTGCCTGCTGCACCCGGCGCTGATGGATATCGCCACCGGCTGGGCGATGGCGCTGATCGAGGGCTATCAGCCGACCCACCTTTGGGTGCCGGTCAGCTATGCCCGCGTGCGTGTCCATGCGCCGCTGACAGATCGTATCGTCAGCTGGGTGCGCAACGCCGCCGACAATCGCGCTGCGTCTGAAACCGCCAGTTTCGACATCACGCTTTGCACCCCCGAGGGCGCGGTGCTGGTGGAAATTAGCGGCTTTACCATCCACAAGCTGGCGCAGGCCGACGTGTTGCACAGCGCCCCGCGCCTGTCCGCCGCGGAGCTGGAAACCGACGAGACCGAGGCGCAGCCGCTGTCTGCCGCCGAAGAACGCCTTGCCCATAATCTCAGCCAAGGCATCCTGCCGCAGGAAGGCGCCGAGGCCTTCGGTCGCGCGTTGGCACTGGGCGCGCCGCAGGTGGTGATTTCCTCGATGGATCTGGGGCAGTTGGTGGCGCAGAGTGCCGCCAGCACCGCCGAACGGGCCGAGGCGCAAAGCTTTGAGCGCCCGCAGCTCGACGGCGATTTCGTCGCCCCCGAAAACGATGTGGAACGCACGCTTGCGGGGTTCTGGCAGGATCTGCTGGGGGTGCGGCAGGTCGGCATCGACGACAGCTTCTTCGACCTTGGCGGGCATAGCCTGATCGCGGTGCGGCTGTTCAGCATGGTGCGCAAGACCTTCCGGGTGGAGTTCCCGATCTCGGTGCTGTTCGAGGCCCCGACCATCCGCAAATGCGCCGCGCTGATCATCGCTCAGACTGGCCCTGTCGACAGCGATGATGCGCCAACCGCCCCCGAACGCCGGTTCACCCATCTGGTGCCGATGCATGACGGCGAGGGCGGGCCGCGCCGTCCGTTCTTTCTTGTGGCGGGGATGTTCGGCAATGTGCTGAACCTGCGCCACCTTGCGCATCTGCTGGGGGCCGACAGGCCGTTCTATGGCTTGCAGGCCAAGGGCTTGTATGGCGGCGAAGCCCCGCATGACGATATCGAGGCAATGGCCCGCGATTACATCGCCGAAATGCGGCAGGTGCAGCCCGAAGGCCCCTATATGATCGGCGGCTTCTCGGGGGGCGGCATCACCGCCTATGAGATCGCGCGCCAGCTTGAAATCGCGGGCGAAGAAGTGGCGCTGTGCGTGCTGCTCGATACGCCGCTGCCGGTGCGCCGTCCGCTAGAGCTGCGCGACCGGCTGATCATTCAGCTGGCCGAGGCGCGGGCAAAGGGCGTGTTCTATCCGCTGATCTGGGCGCGCAACCGCATCCGCTGGGAAATCGCCAAGCGCCGCGCCAGCGTGGAAACTCACGACCACGGTTTTCACAATGCCGAGATCGAGGCGGCCTTCCTTGCCGCCGTCGGGCGCTACAGGCTGCGCCCATGGGACGGGCGGCTGGTGCTGTACCGCCCGCCGCTTAGCGGCAAGTGGCGGGTGTCGGGCGGGCGCATGGTCAATTCCGAACGGGCCTATGTGTTGGAGGACAACGACTGGGGCAGCGTGGTGCCCGGTGTGGAGGTTCATGAGGTGCCGGGCACCCATGATTCCATGGTGCTGGAACCCAATGTCCGGGTGCTTGCGGCGCTGATGCGCGAGGCGATCACCGGGGCCGAGGCCAAGGGCGGCGAGGTGGTCGATTTCCCCGGCCACCGCGCGGCGGAGTAACGCAGCATGCCGAGGCTTCTGGTGATTTCGCTGAACTACCGAACGCCGGAGATGACGCTGCGCTCGGCCCGTGCCGCGCTGCACGAGATGGCCGGGCTGGAGGCCGAGCTGATCATCGTCGACAATGACAGCGCTGACGGCTCCTTCGAGACGATGCAGGCCGGTCTGGCCGAGCCATGGGCGCAAGGCGCGCCGATCCGGCTGATCCGGTCGGACCGCAACGGCGGGTTTGGCGCGGGCAACAATGTCGGCATTCGCGCGGGCTGGTCCGACGGCTCGCGCCCCGATTACATCTTCCTGCTTAATTCCGACGCCTTTCCGGGGCCGGGCAGCCTCAGGCGGCTTCTGGATCATCTGGAGACCCACCCGAAGGCGGGCTTTGCCGGCAGTCATATCCACGGCGAGGATGGCACGCCGCATATCAGTGCCTTTCGCTTCCCGTCGATCCTGTCGGAATTCGAAGGCGCGGCGCGGTTCGGGCCGATCAGCCGCGCGCTTCGCGCGTATAAGGTGCCGCTGGATCAGCCGGAAACGATGCGCCGGGTCGATTGGCTGGCGGGGGCCTCGCTGATGATGCGGCAAGATGTTCTCGACCGGATCGGCCTGTTCGACGAGACGTTCTTTTTGTACTTCGAGGAAACCGAACTGTGCCTGCGCGCTGCCCGCGCCGGGTATCAGACGCATTATGTCAAGGACAGCGCGGTGGCGCATATCGGGTCGGTCTCGACCGGGATGAAGCGGTGGCAGCGCATTCCGGGCTTCTGGCTAGACAGCCGATGGCATTATTTCAGCAAATCGCACGGGCGGGGTTATGCGGCGATGGCAACGCTGGCGCATGTGGCGGGCGGGCTGCTGTGGCGGGCGCGCCGGGTGATCCAGCGCAAGCCCGCGGCGGACCCGGCGCATTTCCTGCGCGACATGGTTATTCACGATCTTCGGGCGCTGATGCCGGGGGCCGCGCGCCCCACGGCCAGCCGCAGCGAGATCAAGGCGGAGTAGGATGAGATGAGCCAGTTTTCCAGCGTCCTCATGGGCAATGAAAGCCTGCTGGTGCAATGCGGCGAACGGCTGCTTGGCGCCGGACATACGATCCGCGCCGTGGTCACCCGCAACGCCGATGTCGCCCGCTGGGCCGAGGGGCGCGGCCTTGCGGTCGTTGCGCCGGAGGAGGGGCTGGCGGATCGGCTTGGCGGCACGCAATTCGACTGGCTGCTGTCGATCGCCAATCTCGACATGATCCCGGCGGCGGTGCTGGCTATGCCACGCAAGGGGGCGGTGAATTTCCACGACGGCCCGCTGCCGCGCCACGCCGGGCTGAACGCGCCGGTCTGGGCCTTGCTGCAAGGCGAAAGCCGCCACGGCATCAGCTGGCACATGATCGAAGGCGGCGTGGACGAGGGCGATATCCTTGTCACCCGCGCGTTCGACATCGCGGACAGCGACACCGCGCTGACGCTGAACACCAAGGCTTACGAAGCCGCCATCAACAGCTTTCCCGAGCTGATTGCGCAGTTGGAACAGGGGCTGCGGCGGGTGCCTCAGGATCTGGGCCAGCGCAGCTACCACGCGCTGGCGGATCGCCCGTCGGCGCATGGTCTGCTGGATTTCGCCCAGCCCGCCGAGGCACTGGAACGGCTGGTGCGGGCGCTCGATCATGGCGGCTATGCCAACCCGCTGAGCGCGCCAAAGCTGTTGGCCCATGACGCGCTGTGGCTTGTTCACAAGGCGCAGCTGGTGCCGGGGCAGGGCGTACCGGGCGAAATCCTCGAGGCAACCGACGATCACCTGACCGTCGCCTGTGGCAGCGGGGCGCTGCGGCTGGCGCATTTTACCCATGTCTGCGGCGCGCTGGCGCTGGTGGCGCAGGTCGGCAAGCCGGGCGAGCGGCTGACGGTGCTCTCGGCCGCCGAGCGGGCGCAGATCGACGCCCGCATTGCGCAGGTGGCCAAGCATGACCAGCACTGGCGGCGCCGGTTCACCAGCTTTGCCCCGGCGGAATTGCAGGGGTTGGGCAAGCGCGCCGGTGACATCTACCTGCGCGGGCTGGCCCTTGGCGCGCAGCCCGAAGCGCAAGTGGCGGCATGGGCCGCGCGCCTTGCGGGGCTTGAAAGCTGCGACATCGCCTTTGCCGATGCCCGGCTCAAGGATCTGGCGCAGGGCGGGTTCATCGCGCCATGGGTGCCGCTGCGGGTCGATGGCTCGGGCAATGTCGACGTGGCGGCGGCGCAAGCGCGCGTCGGTTTCCTGACCGATCTTCCGGCCCGCGCCCCCGAGATCGAGGCTGCGCCGCAGGTGCCGCATGTCGGGCTCAGCCTTGGCGCGGGGCATATCCCCGGCACCGCCGTCACGGTCGAACTGACCGGCGACACTGCCACGCTGCTGACCGACAGTGGCCGGATGGCGCTGGCGCAATCGGATCTGCTTGCCGCGCGGCTGGAACTGGGCGGTCTGCCCGCTGCCGAGCGCGATCTGGTGCTGAACGCATGGAACGCCACCGAAACGGTGCAGGATGACAGCCTGACCATGCAGGCGGCGTTCGAAGCGCAGGTGGCCCGGACACCGGATGCCATTGCGCTGGTGTTCGAGGGCCAGAACCTTAGCTACGCGCAGCTGGATCAGCGCGCCAATCAGGCGGCGCAGGTGCTGCGCGCCATGGGGGTGGGGGCGGATACGGTTGTCGGGCTTTACACGCGGCGCTCGGTCGATCTGATGGTTGGGGCGCTGGGCATCCTCAAGGCGGGCGGGGCCTATCTTCCGCTTGATCCGGCCTACCCGGCGGACCGGCTGCAGCATTACCTCACCGACAGCGGCGCGCCGGTGATCGTTACGCAAAGCGACCTGCAAAGCAGCTTGCCGCGGCACAACGCACAGCTGCTGGTGATCGACGCCGATCCGCGCCTGTCTCAGGCTCCCGCCGTGGCGCCCGCGCCGGTTTCCGGCCCCGAACATCTGGCCTATGTCATCTACACCTCTGGCTCGACCGGGGTTCCCAAGGGCGTGATGATCGAACATCGCAACGTGGTGAATTTCTACACCGGCATGGACGCGGTGATCCCGCACGATCCGGCGGGAACATGGCTGGCGGTGACCTCACTCAGCTTCGACATTTCCGTGCTGGAGCTGTTCTGGACCACCGCGCGCGGCTTCAAGGTGGTGCTGACCTCGGACGAGGATCGCGCGCTGATCTCGAACGGGGCGATGCCGCTGTCCGAGGCGGGGATGGAATTCTCGCTGTATTACTGGGGCAATGACGATGGCGTCGGGCGCGACAAATACGCCATGCTGCTCGAAGGCGCGACATTCGCCGATCAGAACGGCTTTTGCGCCGTCTGGACGCCCGAGCGGCATTTCCACGCCTTTGGCGGCCCCTATCCGAACCCGTCGGTGACCGGCGCCGCCGTTGCCGCCGTGACCCGCAATATCGCAGTGCGGGCCGGCTCGGTGGTGGCGCCGCTGCATCACCCGGCGCGCATCGCCGAGGAATGGGCGGTGATCGACAATTTGACCAACGGGCGCGCCGGGCTGGCGATTGCCAGCGGCTGGCAGCCCGATGATTTCGTGCTGCGCCCCGAGAACACGCCGCCCCAGAACAAGCCCGCGATGATCGAGACCATCGCCCAGCTGCGCGATCTGTGGCGCGGCACGCCGGTGCCCTTCCCGCGCAAGGATGGCACGATGTTCGATGTGGTGACGCAGCCGCGCCCTGTGTCCGATGACCTGCCGATCTGGATCACCACCGCCGGCAACCCCGAGACATGGCGCGAGGCCGGGCGGTTGGGGTGCAATGTGCTCACCCATCTGCTGGGGCAGAGCATCGACGAGGTGGCCGACAAGATCCGCCTCTATCATGGGGCGCTGCGCGAGGCGGGGCATGATCCTGCGGATTTCAAGGTCTCGCTCATGCTGCACAGCTACGTGGCCGAAACCCGCGAGCAGGCGCGCGAAACCGCCCGCGGCCCGATGCGCGACTACCTGCGCTCGGCAGCGGGGCTGATCAAGCAATACGCTTGGGCGTTTCCGGCGTTCAAGCGGCCTCAGGGGCTGAACAATGCCTTCGATCTGGATCTGGAGATCCTCGAGCCGGAAGACCTCGAAGCCATTCTCGATTTCGCCTTCGAGCGCTATTTCAACGAAAGCGGCCTGTTTGGCACGGTGCAGGATGCGCTGGAGCGGACAGAGCAGCTCAAGCGCATCGGTGTCACGGAAATCGCCTGCCTGATCGACTATGGCATCCCGCGCCAGCAGGTGCTGGAGGGGCTGGTGCCGCTGGCCCGCGTGGTTCGGGCCGCGAATGTTGCGCCGGAACTCGCGGCGGATGATTTCTCGATCGCCGCGCAGATCCTGCGCCATGGCGTCACGCATCTGCAATGCACCCCGTCGATGGCGCGGATGATCGCGATGAATGACGAGGCGCGGTTTGCCCTGTCGAAGGTGCAGCATCTGTTCCTTGGCGGAGAGCCGCTGCCCGGCGCGCTGGTGGAAGAGTTCGGCAAGATCACCACTGCCAGTGTCACCAATATGTATGGCCCGACGGAAACCACCATCTGGTCTTCGACCGAGGTGGCGCACGCATCCGATGGCGTGATCAATATCGGCCTGCCGCTGGCCAACCAGCAGCTTTATGTGCTGGGCGATGCGCAGCAGCCGGTGGGCATCGGGATGCCGGGCGAGCTGTGGATCGGCGGCAAAGGCGTCACACGCGGCTATTGGGGCCGGCCCGAGCTGACCGCAGAGCGTTTTGCGCCCAACCCGTTCCACGCCGGGCGGATGTATCGCACCGGCGATCTGGTGCGCCGCCGTATCGATGGGCGCATCGATTTCATCGGTCGCGTCGATCATCAGGTCAAGCTGCGCGGCTTCCGTATTGAGCTGGGCGAGATCGAGGCCGTGCTGGAAACCTTGCCCGATGTCACGCAGGCCGTGGTCGTCGCGCGCGAGGATACGCCGGGCGATCTGCGGCTGGTGGGCTATTACACCTCTGAAACGCCGCTGGCCGAGCCGGGCCTGCGCAGTCAGATGGCGCAGCACCTGCCGGGCTTCATGGTGCCTCAGCATTTCATGCGGCTGGACAGCTTCCCGCTGACCCCGAACAAGAAGGTGGATCGCAAGGCACTGCCGAAACCTGTGGTCAAGGCTGCGCGCCCCGCGCCAAGGCCCGAAACACCGGTGGTGCAATCGCAGGTGCAAGGCAGCGGCAAGCTGCAAGCGCAGATCGCCGGGATCTGGTCGACGGTGCTGGGCCTGTCGGAGATCTCGGAGCGTGACAGCTTTTTCGACCTTGGCGGTCATTCGCTGCTGGCGGTGCAGGCGCATCGCGCGATCCGCGACGAGCTTGGCGTGGCGGGGCTGTCGATCACCGACATCTTCCGCTTTCCGGTGCTGGCCGACCTGACGGCGCGGGTGGCCGCGCTGGCGGACCCGTCGGCACAGGCTGTCATCAAGGCGCCCGTGGTCAAAGCCCCCGTGATCACCGCCGCCGCGCCCGCGCCAGACCCGGAATCAGATCCGCAGCCCGCAGCGCCGGTCAACGACCGGGCGCAGGCCCGCAGCGATGCCATGTCGCGCCGCCGCGAAATGCGGGCAAAGCGCAGCGCCTGAGGTGACCCCGGAGGCGTTGAAACAGGCGCTCGACGCGTCCGGCCTGCCGGATGGGCTGGGCTGGGCGGTTGCAAGCGCCAGCGACATCCCCGGCGCGCTTTTTGCGCAAGAGCGCGCTGCCATGCGCCGGGCCGTGCCGTCGCGCATCGCGGAATTCACCGGGGGGCGCGTTGCCGCCCGCGCCGCCATGGCGCAGCTTGGCTTGCCGCCGCGCGCGATCCCGATGCAAGGCGATCGCGCCCCGCACTGGCCCTCCGGGGTTGTCGGCAGCATCAGCCATGGCGGCGGGCTTTGCCTTGCGGTGGTCGCGCGCGCCGGGCTCTGGCGCGGCATCGGAGTCGATATCGAGCCTGATGTCGATATGCACCCCGATCTGATCCCCGAAATCGCCAGGCCCAGCGAGCTGGAAACGCTGTCGCAGCCCCCAGAGCGCGCGGCGCTGCGGATTTTTTCCGCCAAGGAATCGGCCTTTAAGGCGCAGTATCCGATCACCGGCGCCACATTCGGATTCGATGCCTTGCGGGCAGATCTGCCCAACTCGCGCATGGTGATGCATCATGACATCGGACTCGGACAGGGGGCAGAGATCCCGGTTTGGCAACAACGGATCGACGGTCTTGTCGTCTCGCTGTCACTGCTGAGCTGACTCTTCGACACATGGTAAAGAGGTGATCGTCGGTAGCGGTTTCCTTAACGGATTGTTTCCGTTTTGCATGGTATTTTTCGTGGAAATGGCCGGACAATGGGGCTAAATCATGACGCGAAGACGGCGCCTTACCTATTGTTCTAATCGAATTGGGGCAATCGCTTGCAGGGTGAAACCCGAAGGGGCCGTTTCGCATTCGCAGGGTGGGGGCAACACGTTGCGGGAGTGATGAGTATGAACCAGTTTCAGTCGGTCGGTGAAGTGCTGGCAGCTCTGCGGCGCAGGGCTTTGCTGATTTTTGCCATCATCCTGCTGGGATCTGCCATTTCATTTTACATCGCGACCAAGCAAACCAAGATCTACGAAGCCACCGCTGTCGTCCAGATCGAGGAAAGCCAGGTTCCCGACACGCTGGCCGGGTCTGCCGCGCAATCGCAGGACGCCGCCCGCCGGGTGCAGCTGATCGAACAGCGCCTGATGTCGCGCGACAATCTGGTGCAGGTGATGAACGTGCACCAGCTGTTTGACGCCGATCCCGAAATGAGCCTGAACGAGCGCGTCTTCCTGATGCGCGAATCCATCCGCATCGACGAAATTCGCAACAATCCCAATGCTTATGCCGCGCAGCAAGAGGCGCCCTCGGGGCTGATGATCACCGTCACGCTGGACGATCCGGAAAAGGCTGCGGACCTTGCGAACGAACTGATGACAACGGTGATCGACCAGTCGCGCGATCGCAGCGTCACCAGTGCCCGCGACACGTTGAGCTTCTTCGCGGACGAGGAAGCGCGGGTCGAAGCTGAAATTTCCGCCAAGGAAACCGAGATCGCAACCTTCAAGGAACAGAATGGCGATGCGCTGCCCGCCGGCATGAACGCGCTGCGCGACCAGTTGACAACCTTGCAGGACAACGCGCTGACGCTCGAACGCGAGATCGTCGCGCTTCAGGCGAATTCCTCGCGGCAGCGGCAGGAAGTGCTCGACCGTCAGGTTGGCCTGTTGCGCGACCAGAAGGGGCTGGTCGAGGGTCGCATCGACGCGATCAACGCCGCGATCGCCCGCGCCCCCGAGGTGGAACGCGCCCTGTCGGGGATCGAGCGCGATCTGACCCGGCTTCAGGAACAGTACAGCGTGATCACCCGTCGCAAGGCCGAGGCCGAGATGGGGCAGATGCTGGAAGATCGCCAGCAGATGGCGCGGTTCGAGGTGCTGGAAACAGCGCTGGTGCCCGAGGTCTCGGCGTCGGGCAGCCGCAAGAAGCTGCTGGCGATGGGGGTGGTGGCAAGTGCTCTGGGCGGGTTCGCGATAGCGTTCATCGCCGAGCTGATGAACCCCGCGATCCGCAGCGCGGCGCAGATGGAACGGGCGCTGGGTATACAGCCAGTGGTGGCGATCCCCACGATCCGCACGCGGAGCGAACGCCGGTTGACCGGGCTGCGGATCTTTTCGCTGGTCGGGCTGCTGCTGGCGGCGATCTGGGCGGCGCTTGCCACGGTGAGCGATTGGTCGGCGCTGCTGGGGCGGCTGCTGCCGCGCGCCGCGCGGCCCTGATCGCGCTATGACAAAGGGCCCTTCGGGGCCCTTTCAGTAGGTGTACTTGTCGAGCCTGGTGCCTTCGGCCCGGTTCAGCACCGTGCCAAGCAGCGGGGTGTCTTCGCCAAGCCGCCGTTCGACCTCGCGGATTTCTTTGTCGGTGGTCAGGCCTCCGCCGACCACCAGCAGCACCCCATCAAACAGCGGCCGGAACGCGATGACATCATCGAAGTACAGGGCTGGCGGCAGGTCGAACAGCACGACATCGGGCGCAAAGGCGTTGTCGATCCGGGCCAAGGCCTCGGCGGTCTGCGGCGATTGCAGCAGTTCCGAAGCATAGGGTTCCGGGGTGCCGTTGAAGCCAAAGGCGATGTTATGCCCGGCGTCGAAGCTGTTTTCGCCCATGCGCAGGAAATGGTCTTCGGGGGCGATCTTGCCCCGCAACACATCGCCCATCGAGCCGGGGTCGCGCAGGCCCATGACCTTGTGCAGAGTCGGCCTGCGAAGATCGCAATCGATCAGCAGGGTGCGGCAGTTTTCCTGACGCGACAGTGAAATGGCAAGATTGGCGGCGGTGAAGGTCTTGCCGCAATCCTTGGTCGGCGAGGTGATGGCGACGCGCCGCCAACCATGATCCGCCAGCGCCTGAAGCAGCCGCGTGCGCAGCACGTCGAACGCGGCATGAGCGGGGTCGTCACGCCCGGCGGTGACGATGCGGTTGTTTTCAAGATGACGCGCATCGACAGCGACGCTGGCAAGCTGCGCCCATCGGTCTTTGGATCCGGCCGCTTCGACCCTGCGCGCTTGCTCGGCTTCCTGCGCCTCTTCGGCGGCATGGCGTTCCTTGGCCCCGCGCGCCTCTTCTGCCTCGCGCGCGGCCTCTGCCATGCGCGCCTCTTCAGCCATGCGCACCGCATCGGCCTTGCGGGCGTCTTCGGCTCGGCGCGCGTCTTCGGCCCTGACCGCCTCGAGCGCCAATTGCGCGTTTGCGGCCTGACGCTCTGCCTCTCTTGCCTGAAGGGCGGCGCGTTGGCGTTCTGCGTCGTGCGCGGCGGCAGCGGCCTCGCGGGCCTCGTCGGATGTTGCCCGTGCGTCCCCCTGCTCTGCGACGGCGGACTGCGCAGAGAGCGGATTACGGCGGCGGAACTTGCGGCGTTCGGTCATGCTCTTGCCCTCCAGGCGCGGCGCATCAAGGCCCTGTCGGCCCGCACCCACCGCGTCACATCGGAAAAATCACCCAGCGTCATGCCTGTCTGCCTGTTCGATACGGGCCGCATCCTGTGATGCGCCGAAGCCTCTTGTCCTGTTTCATCATGGGAATCTGTCAGGAATGAGGAGGTTTCGAGAGGATTGTTCACCGATCGCACTATAAACCCAGTGTCTCAGATCCCGATCAGGTTCGCCTGCGTGATCGCCTTGTCGACAAAGACCCTGCGGTCGGGTTCGGGCCGCCAGCCCAGCATCGACTTTGGCTTGTCGATCGCAAAGGGCGAGAAATGGGCGCGGCTTTGCCAATCGGCCAGCGACGGGCGCTCCAGCCCGGTCTTGCGCAGCGCGTATTTCTTCAGCCCGTATTTCACCGCGTCAGACAGGTAAAACGCCGTCAGATTGCCGCTGTCCACCCGGATGCGCGCGCCAAGCGCCTCGTGAATGGCGTTGAAATAGCCGCGTGCGGTCAGAATCGGCTCGCCCACCAGATTGAAGCTTTCCCCGACAGCCGAGGGCCGCGACGCCATGCGCACCAGCCCGTCGGCCACGTCGTCGATCAGCACGAAGGGCAGGATGTTGTCGCCCGGCCCCCAGATCCGCACCGCGCCCGCGCCATGCCAGCGCCCGATGCCCCAATGCTGCAACGGGCCTCCGGGGCCGACCACGATGCCGGGGCGGGCGATGGTCAGCGGCAGGCCGCGCTCTCGGTGCAGCTTCATCAGCTGGCGTTCGCATTCCGCCTTGGAACGAGCGTACATGTTGCGATCGCTCATGTCGGCGGCAAAGCCGGTGTCTTCGGTGATGGTCCTGTCGCGTTTCGACATGTCGTAAGAGGCAATCGTGCCGGTGTAGACAAGGCGTTTCACCCCGGCCTTTTCGCAGGCCATGCCGATCCGGGTGGCGACGCCGACATCGTTGATCAATGCCTCGCCCCATGTCTTGTCCATGGATTTCGCAAGGTTGAACACCACGTCGATGCCCTGCATCGACTCGGTCAGCGCCTCGAGATCATACAGCGAGACCCCCTTGGTTTCGACCTGATCGGGCAGGTCGGGAAAGGGCCCGTGGCGCCCGCGCGAGAGCACCCGCACGTCGTGACCATCGGCCACCAGCCGCCGCGTCAGGGCGCGCCCGATGAAGCCGGTGCCGCCGATCACCATGGCGGTGGGTTTGGGGGCGCGGGTCTGCACGGCAGGGGCCTTGATGGCCAGCACCTCGGGCGGCAACAGCGCCAGCGCGTCGTCGATGACCTGCATCACCGCCACCGCGCTGGCCCCGCTGAACCGGGCATCCTGCGGCAGGCTGCGATCCTGCCAGATCGCCGCGTCCATGCCCCGGAAGCTGAGCGCGTAAGGGCCGCCCTGATTGAGCGAGCTGCCCTGAACAAAGGCGTTGCGCGTGCCTTCGCGGAACCGTTGCCGCGCGAGATCGAGTTGCTTGCGCAGCGGGTTGAGCACCAGATCCGAGCTGTTCTCGCGTTCGACCACCAGCACATCCGAGGCATAATCCAGCCGGGCCCGCCCCGAGGAGCCGCGCAGCATCACCGCGCGGTCGTCCTGGGTTTCGACCATCGAGATGGTGAAGGTGATATCGACAGCGCCAGCCCGTGCCAGAATGCGGAAACCCTGCGGGCGCAGATCGCCGCCGGGCAGGGCAACCGGCTTGGTGGCTTCGGCAAAGACCACCTCGGGCGTGCCGAACAGATCGACGGCAAAGGCGACAAGGTGCGGCCCCAGCTCCAGCAGCAGGTTTTTGGGCTCGCGCAGCAGCCACAGGTTGTAGGGGCCGGCGCGCAGCGGCGACAGCGGCAGGGCCCATGTGATTTCGGCGCTGGAAATGCGGCCCAGCGTGCCGTCCTGCACCAGCGCCTTGAGCCGTTCATAAGACGGCAGGCCAAGGAAATTATGCCCGGCGTGAAAGCGTTTGCCCGCGGCCTCGGCGGCGGCGAGGATCTCTCGCGTCTCGGTGGCGCTTTGCGCGACGGGCTTTTCGACCAGCACATCAAGCCCGGCGGCAAGGCATTGCAGCGCCAGAGGCCGGTGCAGATCGGGCGGGGTCAGGATGTGCACCGCATCGCAGCAACGGCTTTCGATCAGCGCATCAAGCGAGGTAAAGGCCTGCGCGCCGCATTCCTCGGCCAGCGCCTGCGCGGCGGATTCGGACAGGTCGCAGACGGCGGCGATGGTCACGCCCGGCGTGGTCTTGAGCGCGTCCGCGTGCCAGCTGGCGATGTAGCCGGCGCCGATCAGGCCGATACGTGTCATGTCTTCCCTCATTTATATTCAATAATTTTCATCTGATCGTTGCGCAGGCGGCGCAGGTGATAGGTCGCCATGCCGATCAGGTTTGGAATCTTGGACAGGGTGATCAGGGCGCTGTGCCGCCGGGACTCGCGTGCCGAAAGCCCCATGCGTTCCAGACCGCGCGCCGTGCGGATATAGTTCAGGGCGTAAAGCAGCAGCGCCATCCCCGCGAGCGGCCACCACAAAAGCCCGGCGATCAGCAGCAGCGGCAGGCCCAGCCCATAGACAAGGATGCGGCGCTGCTCGGTGCGGAAATAGGGCGGGTGCATGTGGCCAACCTGCGCATAGCCGTGGCCGCCGCGCACCGCCCGCTTCCACCACGCGGCAAAGCGGTGCATGTCCATGTCGTGGCGGGTCATCTCGTTGGGGATGCGGTCCAGCCGCCAGCCCGCCTTGCGCAGGCGCACGCAGAATTCGTCGTCTTCGGCGGCGATCACCGTGGGATCGAAGCCGCCGACCTCGCGAAAGACGCTGGCGCGCACCATCATGTCGCCGCCGCAGGCCTGTATCTCGCCCGCCGGACGCCGCCATTCGAAATCCGCCAGCTGGTTGTACACCGATGCATCGCGGTGGATCTCGGATCGCCAGCCGGTGACCATGCCCAGATGGTCATGCGCCAGCAGATGCGCCCGGGCGGCATCGAGAAAGCCGTCGACCAACATGCAATCGCCGTCGATGAACTGCACCAGTTGCGGATCGTGAAGCGCGGCAAAGCCTTCGTTGCGGGCGCGGGCGGCGGTGAAGGGGATCGACATGTCAAGCTCGACCACCTTTGCGCCCGCCTTGCGCGCCTCGGCCACGCTGGCGTCGGTCGATCCTGAATCGACGTAGACCACCTGCCGTGCCTGCCCCATGACAGAGCCAAGCGCCGCAACCAGCCGCGCCCCTTCGTTGCGCCCGATCAGCACCACGTCGACAGGGATCATTCCAGCAGCTCCCGTTTGGGCGGTGTCTCGCCCGATGCATAGGCGGTGAACAGGGTCGAGAGCCGCTGCGCCTCGATGTGAATGTTGAACTCCGCCTCGACGGTGGCTTGCCCCACCGCGCCCATCACCCGGCGTTGATCGGCGCTGGACAGCAGCTGTTCGATCGCCTCGACCAGCGCGGCCACGTCGCCCGGCGGCACGAGGATGCCGCTTTCCCAATGCGAGACCAGCTCGGGGATGCCGGCGATCTGGGTGGCAACCACCGGAACGCCCGCCGCCATCGCTTCCATCAGCACCACGGGCACGCCTTCGGCAAAGCTGGGCAGCACGAAGACATCGGTCTGAGACAGCGCCTCGGCCACCGTTTCCTGGCTTTGATAGCCAAGAAACACCACCGTGTCGCCCAGCGGCTTGGCGCGCTCTTGCAGCGCGGCACGTTCCGGCCCGTCGCCGATCAGCGCAAGCCGCAGATCGGGGTGGCGCGGCGCCAGCTCGGCCACCGCATCCAGCAGGATCGGCACGCCCTTGACCCCGGCAAGCCTGCCGGTGAACAGCAGAACCTGACCCTTGTGCGGGGCGGTCTGGTAGCGTTCGGGGTCGATGCCGCAATGGATGATGTGCAGCTTGTGCCAGTGCTGCGCATCGGCAAAGCACATCAGCTGCGCGCGGCAATATTCCGAGATGCAGGCGACAAAGCGCGCCCGCGCGGTTTTCTCGTCGATGCGCCAATGCTTCGGTTCGAAAAAGATGTCGGGCCCGTGGATGGTAAAGCTGTAGGGGATGCCCGACAGTTCCGAGGCCAGCATCGCCACCGTGCAGGAAGCCTTGGCGATGTGGTTGTGCAGGTGATCGATCTTTTCGCGTTTCATCCTGTCGGCCAGCACCGCCGCCTCGAGGAAATAGGCCAGATTGTAGGCGCGGCCCCTGATGCCCTTGGGCGCGGTGCCCCACGCCAGCCGCAGCGCCCGCAGGTAGCGCACCGGGTTCAGGGCAAAGCGCAGATTGGCCCCGATCAGGCGCAGCGGGTTCCGGGCGGCGCGCAGGATCTTGAAGGTGCGCGCGTGTTCCTCGCGCTGCTCGGGGCCGACGAGATGTTCGGCGCCGGTGGTGCGGATCGAGCAGGTCAGCACCTCGTGACCGATCTCGCGCAGGGCGGCGACCTCGCGCTGGATGAAAGTGTCGGAGGCACGGGGATATTCTCCCGTCAGATAGGCGAGTCTGGGAAGGCTCATGGCGCGGCTTTCATGCTGGTGTCGAGCATGGTTTTTAACGGGGCCGTGTCGCCGCCGCCAAGGGTTTCACGCAAGGCGGTATTGGGCCAGCGCAGCGGCATGATCCGGGCGCGCAGGATCGGAACGCGCAGCAGGCCGGGCAGGTTCGGCGCCAGCGGCGTCAGCGCGCGGGCCAGCGCCAGCCATGCGCCCCACGGCAGGGGGAGCACCGCACGCGGCCAGCCAGCAACGCTTTGATGCGCGCGGGCAAAGCGCCAGCGCGTCGGGCGGTCATCATCGATGACATTCAGCGCGCGGATGCCCTGCGGATCGCTTTGCGCCGCCGACACCAGCGCGCGCGCAACGCTGGTGACATGCGCCAGCGGCAGCTCTCCGTCCGAGGTCAGCGCAAGGTGCAGCGGCCCGGCACTGATGCCATTGAGCGCGTGCCATGTGCGGCCCGGCCCCCAGACCGCGCCGGGCCGCATCAGCCAGAGCGGACCTTTGCGGGCACGGCACAGCGCTTCTTGCGCCAGCTTCGATCCGGCATAGGCGTCGGGGGCGGTGCCTTCGGTGAAAAGCGGGGTGGTTTCGCTGACCGTATCGCCCGGCGACAGGCGGCCCGTGTCATAAACGGCGATCGAGCTGACCAGCACCAGACGCAAACCGCCGGGCAGCGCATGCAGCAGATGGCTGGTGGCCTTCAGCGTGTCGAGCGCCACCGCCTCGGCGTTGTCGCCCAGATGCGCCGCCGCGTGGATCACCGCCGAGCAGCCGCGCAGCGCGCCAGACAGGGCGGGGATGCAAGCCGGGTCCGACAGGTCTGCCTGCACCACCTCGACGCCCTCGCCGAAATCCGGACCGCTGCGCCGGACCACTGCAACCACCCCGAGCCCGCGCGCCCGCGCCTCGGCCACCGTGGCGCGGCCGATGAAGCCGCCCGCGCCAGTGATCAGGATGCGGGTTATTTCGCCCACGGCATCGGTTCCAGCGGCGCGCAGCGGGTGGTCATGGCCTGCGCGCCCGATGTCTCTCCGGCGTTCTGGATCGCCAGCGACACCTCTGTCAGGTGCAGCGCGAAATCGTCGGTCAGGCGGCAGGGGCGACCCTGTTGCAGCGCGTCCAGCATCTCGGCCGGGCCGAGCATGAAATTCATCGCCGCCGCGCCCCAGCGTTTGACCTTGGGGTGGGTCGGCCCATCCAGCCGGTAGCGGCGGGGAAACGGGTGTTCGATCAGCCGCCGCCGGATGGTCAGGCGGCGCGCATATCGCACCTTGGCAGCGTTGTCCCATGCCGCCTTGCAGCTGAGCACGCCGTCATCACCGACGATGCGGATGGAATGATCGTGCGGCGCGACGATGGAACAGGTCAGCCGCGTCACCGGGCCGTTTTCAAAGAACAGCGTGGCGACGGACAGGTCGGGGGCCATTGGGCCCTTGCCCATCTTGTCCGGCACGGTTTCGGCGCTGGCGGCAACCACGGTGCGGACCGATCCGAACCAGCCGATCAGCCAGCCAAGGTAATAGCCGGCGTGCTCCAGCGTGCAGCCGACGCGGAATTCATCTTCGGCGGGCCAGAGGGCGCCGCTTTCGGTCTGCCACTTGTCATAGGCGGCACGGGGGATGAAGCCATCGTCCAGCTCGGCATAGATGGCGCGCGGCGTGCCGGCGATGCCGCGGCGCAGCGCGTGACCCATGGTCTGCGCCGCCTCGCCCAGAACCGAGCAGGGGGCAGACACCAGCATTAGCCCGCGCGCCCGCGCAAGCGCGTGCAGTTCCACCGCATCGGCCAGATCCATCGCCAGCGGCTTTTCGGAATAGACATGGTGCCCGGCCTCGAGACAGGCGCGGTTCAGGGCAAAATGCGCCTGCGGATTGGTGAGGTTGAGGATAATCCCGCCGTCTGGCGCGAGGTCGAGGAATTCGGCCAGCGATCCGGCGGCGCGCAGACCCCAATGGGCGCAGAACCGTTCCAGCCGCGGCGCGTCGTGATCATAGACCACCGCGACCTCGATGCCCGGCATTGCCCGCAGCGAGCGCATGTAAAGATCCGCGACGAAGCCGCATCCAAGCAGAGAGATCCGCCGCATAGTTTCCCCCATCGGAGATCGCCCCCGCCCCTGCGCACATGATGTTCGACGGCCGAATCAGCCCGAGATGAGCGTCTCATCGTGCCGCCCTTTCGATCTGACCAGAGGAGTGTGGCGAGAATTCGACAAGCATCCCGGACAATGTCAGATTGTCTGGGCTCTTGTCACTAGATCGGGAAACAATCAGATATTTGTGATGCGATAAATGGGCTTTGGTAACGCAATATTCTTTTCTTGCCGCAAATATGCGGTAGAAATGTGGCGGGGGCCCTTAAGGGGTAGACGGTTTATGTACTTCGGGATTGTCGGCGAAAAAATTGCAGTGAATATGCCTACAAAGGCAGCGCTTCTGACCTGTGTGGCAGAACGGCTGGCCCGAAAAGAAGGCTTTGCACTGGCGACTGTAAATCTGGACCATCTGGTCAAGCTGCGCACGTCACAGCAGTTTCGTTCAGCCTATTGCGCGCAGGATTTCGTGGTGGCTGACGGTCATCCGATTGTCTGGATCTCGCGCCTTGCCGGGCAGCCGGTCGAACTGATGCCGGGGTCTGACCTGATCCTGCCGCTGGCGCAGGTGGCCGCGACGCAAGGAGTCAGCATCGCGCTGATCGGCAGTCGGCCCGATGCGCTCGCCGGCGCCAAAAGCTATCTTGAAGGCGAGGTTCCGGGGCTTGACGTGGTGCTGACCATCGCGCCGCCGATGGGCTTCGTGCCGGACTCGCCCGAGGCAGACGCGCTGCTGGCCGAGGTCGCGGCGTCCGGGGCAGGGCTGTGTTTTGTCGCGATGGGCGCGCCCAAGCAGGAAATCCTCTCTGCCGCAGGCCGGCGCGTTGCGCCGCATGTGGGCTTTGCCAGCATCGGGGCCGGGCTGGATTTCTTTGCCGGAACGCAACATCGCGCCCCGGAATGGGTGCGTGATTTCGCGCTGGAATGGCTATGGCGGGCGGTCGGCAATCCGCGTCGGCTCGGGATGCGCTACCTGCGCTGTATCGGCATCCTGCCGGGGCAGTTGCTCAATGCCGTGCAACAACGTCTGCGGTCGGGCGATCATACGCGCCGCGTGCATCACTAGTCGGGGCGATCAAGACGCCGTGGCCGTCTGCGCCGCAGCAGCGCCGCGTCCTTGATGCGCCCCTTGAGGCCGCGCGGCGGAAGCACTTCGCTATCTATTTCAAAGACGGACCCGGTCAGCGCCGGGTCGAGGTCAAGCGCCAGTTGCACGCCCCACGCGGCGGCGGTGTCTGGCGGGGTTCCGTCTGGGATGCCCATGTCGGTGCGCAACATGCCCGGCAGCCAGTCGTTGATGACGATGTCGGGAAAGCGGTCGGCGAGGTCCGCCACCAGCGCCCGCGTCAGGATGCGCGCCGCGCCCTTGGAGACCGAATAGGCAGCAGAGGCGGGCAGCGGCGCGATATCCGCAAAGCTCGCCACGTTGAGAATGCGCCCGCGCCCGGTCAGGCACATCTGGTCCAGCGCCGCGCGCGAGCAGTTCATCACCCCGCCAAGGTTGATCGCCACGGTCTGCATGAAACTCTCGCCGCTTTCGTCGAGGATATCCCGACGCGGATAGACGGCCGCGTTGTTGATCAACAGCGCGACCGGCCCCAATGCCGCGAAGGCCTCGCGCACCGCTGCGGCGTCGGCGACATCCAGCGGCAGCGGCTGGAATAGCGGCCCGGCCAGTGCCTGCGTCTGGTCCAGCGTGCTGCGGCGCCGCCCGGTGCCCGCCACGCTGAAACCTTGCGCGCAAAGCCGCACTGCCAGTGCCCGGCCAAGACCGGAACCGGCGCCTGTCACCACGGCGATGCCGTCTTGCGGGGTCAATCTGGGCATGGCGTCCTCTGGATGGCGTCGGCCACGCGCAGGGCGTTGGCGGCGATGGTCAGCGACGGGTTCACCCCCATCGAGCTTGGCATGAACGAGGCATCCGCCACCCACAGGTTGGCTACCCCGTGCGCCCGGCAATCGGCATTCAGCACAGAGCTTGCCGGATCAAGGCCAAATCGCAAGGTGCCGCAGGGGTGGCCGTAGTTCAGCTCTGGCCCCATGCCAAGCAACGCCCGCCGCTGTCCGCGCAGCGCTTGCGATATGGCGCGGCGAAAGGTGCGGCGGCGGGTCAGCAGCTCGGGGTGCAGGCGATAGTCGACCGCCAGCGCCGGGCCGGGCAGGACGCGGTTTTCCGCATAGGGCAGGTCTTCGAGCAGGCCGACGAATATCTGCGCGTGGCCGAAAAGCCGCGCGGCAATCGCGGCGGGCAGGCGGGTCAGCTGCTTCAGCCCCGGCACCCCGCGCAGCGCCGAGCGCGCCAGCATCAGGTTCAGGAAATGCACGATTTCGCCATAAGAGGCGCGGATGCCCATGGCCTGAATCATCCCCAGCCGGTCGCCGTCGTGGTGATACAGGTCGCGCAGCGCGATGGCCTTGCTCGCCCTGCTGTCAGAGGTGCCGCGCGGTGGCCAGAGCGCGAACATCTCGTTGAGGTGAAACATCAGGTTGCGCCCGACAAGGCCGGAGCGATTGGCCATGCCGTCCGGCCACGCCTCGGAAGCCGAGCGCAGCAGCAGGCGCGGCGAATTCAGCGCGCCGCCGGCGAGCACCACGTTGCGGGCGCGGAACTGGCGGGTTTCGCCATTGATGCGCGCCTCGACGGTGTCGATGCGGGCGTGCCCGTGCAGCCGGGTAACCTCGGCCCGGTCGATCAGAACGGCATTGCCGGTGGCCAGCGCCGGTTCCACCCCGGCAGAGCGCCCATCCTGTTTGCAGTTGCGCGGGCATTTACTGCCAAGGCACTGGAGGCAACCTAGCGTATGCGCGATGGCGGTATGGGCGTGATAGGGATGCAGGCCGGCGGCGCGAAGGCTCTCGAACAGCGCCGCTTCGGTGGGGCTGAGCGGCGGCGGCGGGCCCAGCGGCAGCGGGGCATCGGCGCTGAGCGGGTCGGGCGTGCCGTGCAGGTGATACAGCCGCGCCGCGCGGTCGAACCATGGCGCCATGGCGTCGAACCCGGTGGGCCAGCCCTGCGTCGGGTGCGGGCGCAGGAGGGAGTTGTCGAGATCGTGCCGCTCCGGCCGTTCGAGCGTTGCGGCGTAAAACACCGAACTGCCGCCGACACCGGCGCCAAGCGGGGCGTAGAACTTGGTGGTCTGCCCGTCGATCGTGGCGGTCATCGGCTCGGGCCAGAGCCCGCGTGCCAGCCTGCCTTCGGGAACAAAGACATCCGACAGCCCGTTGCGCTCGGCCCGGTGCCCGGCCGGGCCGCGTTCCAGGAACAGCACCCGCTGCCCGGCCTCGGCAAGGGCGCGCCCGGCGGTGCCGCCGCCGACGCCGGTGCCGATGACGATGGCGTCCCAGACCGTGTCGGTAAGGGTCACGATTTGGGCTCCTCGACCGCAGGGCGGGTGAACACCGGCGCAAACAGATTGCTGAGCGCGATCGCCGCAGTATTGGTCACGTGGTTGTTGTCGAAGTAATAGCCTTTGCCGTCGATCAGCGCGTGGCAGCTGGTGTCATCGCACAGTTGCGGCCACGGGTCGATCAGGGTGACCACCCCGAGGGCGGCAAGCCGCCGCCACGGCGCTTCGGCGGGGGCGATGCGCCGGGCAAGCGCGTCGCGGGGCATGTCAGGGCTGGTGATGGGCGGGGGCGCCAGCGGCCAGCCCGCATGCGCGGCCTCGCGCGCGGCGATGCGGCTGTCGTATTTCGCGATCTCGGGGGGCTGGCGCAGCACGAGGATCTCGTCGAACCGGTCGAGCAGGGTGTTGATCGTGGCCGTGGCTGCGTGATCTATGATGTCGGACTGCGGCGCGTCGATCAGGGCGGGGCCTTCCAGCGGATAAACGGCGATGGTGTTGTGCTGGTCTAGCCCGATGCCAGTGCCGTTGGCGTAATAGGTCCAGCGCCCGATCAGCAACGCCTTGCGCAGGCTTGGCAGCGCCGGCAGCGCTTGGCGTATCTGCAGGTTGGCGTTGCTGCAACCGGCGTCCTGCGCCAGCGTCGCCGCGCTTTCGACCTTGCGCAGGTCGAACAGCGGTGGGCAGCCCGCGCGCCACAGGATGATGCCGGGCATGTCTGCCTCGTGTGCGGCAAGGTCCAGCCCTTCGCGAAAGGCGCGCAGGTGGCTGTCGCCCCAGACCAGAACCTGTGGCGGTCCGTCCGGCCCGATGGGGCAGACCTCGAGCCCTGCAAGCGGGCCGCTGGCGGGGGTGGTGCAGCGCGACCAGTCTTGCAGGAAATCCGCCGAGGCGGCGATATGTTGCTGCGCCGCCTGGCCGAAGCGGATCGGCATCCCGTCTATCACATACAGCCAGCCGCCAAGCGCCAGCGTAGCGGCGGAAGCGACGGCAGTGGCGGCAAAGACCCATCCCGGCGGCAGCTTGGCCCGCCGCGCCGGCGTTTCGATATAGCGCCATGACAGGTAGGCCAGCCCCGCCGACAGCCCCATCCAGAGCAGCGTCTCGAGCGGGCCGGAATAGGCGCCGCGCAGGTACAGCGACAGCGTCAGAACCGGCCAGTGCCACAGGTATAGCGAATAGGAAATCTGCCCGGCGAACACCATCTCGCGCGTCGACAGCATCCGGTTGACCGGATTGCGCCCGGTGCCGTTGGCCAGTAGCAGCACGGTCCCAAGCACCGGCACAATCGCCAGAAACCCCGGAAACCACGGCCCCGCCGGGATGAGCAGCACCGAGGCCAGCACCAGCCCCAGCCCCAGCCAGCTGAGCGCCATATGGCCGCGCCAGCGCCGCCCGCTCTCGCAGCCCCAGATTGCCAGAAGCACGCCGGACAGCAGCTCCCATGCGCGAAACGGGAAGAGATAGAAGGTGGCGGTCTGCATCTTGGGCGTCAGTAGGACCGAGCCGACGAGGGACAGCGCCCACGCGCCGATCAGCGCCGCAAGGATCGCGCCGCGCCGCCGCGACAGCAGCAGGATCAGCAGCGGCAGGAAAATGTAGAACTGTTCCTCGACCGCCAGCGACCAAGTGTGCAGCAGGGGCTTTTCGTCAGAGGCGCTGTCGAAATACCCCGCCTGTCGAAAGAACATCACGTTGGACAGGTACAGCGTCGCCGAGATCAGCTGCTTGCCGAATTCGCGGAATTCGAAGGGCAGCAGCAGCGCCGCGGCAAACACCGTGGTGAGCGCTGCCATGGTGAAATAGGCCGGAGCGAGCCGCTTGAACCGGCGCAGGTAGAATTGCCTCAGGCTGATGGTGCCGGTGGCGTCATGCTCGCGCCACAGGATGCCGCCGATCAGAAAGCCCGAGATCACGAAGAAGATGTCGACGCCGGTAAATCCGCCAGCAAAACCGGGCACCCCGAAATGATACAGCACCACGGCGATCACCGCGATGGCACGCAGACCGTCGATATCGCTGCGATACGCAAGCGGCGCGGGCCCCATTGGCGTGGGCTCGTGGAAGGCCGAATGATCGGCGAGACGATCGCTGGGATCGTCGTGAAACGGCGTGGCGTCAGCCTGACTCATCTGCGCAATCCGGGTTCTCCGGGTCCTCGATCGCGCGCCCTTGCTCTATGGGCGCGCCTTGCTCGATCCTGTCGGGGCAATGCGGCATTTCAAAGGCGTGCGCCCCTCCTATGCCCATGGGTCTAGCGGCCCTTCCTTACGAATGCGTCAATTTTCGATCAGAAGAACCGCGGTTTCGGCACGGGGGCCGCCTGCCGGATCCAGTCATGTATCTGGCAGATCTGTTCGGCCTTGCGCTCCCAGGTGAAATGACTGCGCACGCGGGCGCGGGCCGCGGCGGCCATCGGGGCAAGCTGCGCCGGATCCTCCGCCAGCCGCGTCAGCTCGCGGCGGAACCCCGCGACGATTTCGGCCCGCGTGCCGCAACCGACCTTGAGCCCGGTGCCGTGGCCTACCAGTTCGCCGGGGCCAGCGTAATCGACCACCAGCGGCACCACCCCCAGCGCCATCGCCTCGAGCACCACGCCGCCGCCGAATTCGCGGATCGACGGGAAGGACAGCAGGTGACAGCGGGCCATGATGTCCTGCACCTCGCGGTGATCCTTCCAGCCGTGAAAGGTGATGGCGCCGGAAATGCCCAGCCGTTTCGCCTGCGCTTCAAGATCGGCGCGCATCGGCCCGTCGCCGATCAGGTCCAGCGTCATGCGCCCGTCCCGCAGCAGATCCGCCGCTGCCGCAAGCAGCATGTCAGCCCCTTTGTAGGGCACCAGCCGCCCGACGAAACAGGCGCGCAGCGCCCCCGGCTCGGGCGCGGCAACGCGGTTGAACCGGGTTGGGTCGATGCCGTTTTCGGGGATGTAGAAGGTCTTGTCGCGGTATTTTCGGGGGATCTCGCCTTCGGTGTGATGCGAGCCGACAAGGATCGCCGCCGCGTGATCCAGCGTCGCGCCGCGACCGGGCAGCAGCCTGTAGGCCCCGCGCAGATAGCTCAGCCATTCCCGTTCGGCGCGGCGCTCGGCCTCGAACCCGGCGGGCCAGGGTGCGCCGCCATTGAGAGGGCCGAGTACGAAGGGCACCCGCGCGTCAAAGCAATGCCCGGCCAGCGATGACGGCAGCGTCGGCGTCAGCGGCGTGATGCGGTGCACCACATGCCACGCGCCGCGCTGGATTTCCTCGCCGAAGCGTTGCCAGACGAGGCGCTCGAACCACGGGTAGCTCAGCGCGTTGATCGCCTGCACCATGGTCCAGCCCTTGCCCTCGCCCATGCGCAGCCGTTCTGCCAGCTTCCACGCCGGGCGGGCCAGCGCCTCGGAATCGATGGCGGTGAAATCCTCGCCTTCGATCAGCCCGGCGCGCAGCATCGCGTCGCGGTTGCGGATCTGCGTGACGATGTGCACATCGGCGACCTCGCGCAGGGCCGATGCCAGCGACCAGCCGACCAGCGGCACGCTGACCCATTCGGGGTTGGCCGCTTCGGCGATGGCAAGCACCCTGTGCCGCGACTTGTCGAACATGTT
This sequence comes from Salipiger sp. 1_MG-2023, assembly GCF_030547555.1. Taxonomy (NCBI): domain Bacteria; kingdom Pseudomonadati; phylum Pseudomonadota; class Alphaproteobacteria; order Rhodobacterales; family Roseobacteraceae; genus Salipiger; species Salipiger sp. 1_MG-2023. The sequence continues at coordinate 61,763 of NZ_JAUOQN010000022.1, forward strand.
TTCTCCCCGGTTTATGCCGTCTGCGTCACATGACGGAGCGCCAGCTCAGCGCCTTGCCCGCGTCCAGCCCGCGCCCGAGCCGGGCGGCCTTGAGCTGTTCGGCATAACCGGTCAGCGCCCCGGCCAGAAGCCATGTCAGCGGGGTCAGGGTTGCGTTGGGGATCATGTCGAAGACATTGATCGCCAGCATCAGTGACAGCGGCGCGATGAAGGGCGATATCTCGTCTTCCTTCGCCAGCACCGCCTCGCGCCAGAGCAGCACGAGCGGCAGCACCAGCAGGCCGAATTCCGCAAGGAAGCCGACCCAGCCATAGATGCCGATGAGAATGATCCAGCGCCCGTCGGTCACCGTCAGGATGAAGCCTGAAATCGGGTCAAGGATGTGGTTGCGCCCCCAGCTGCCCCAGCCGAACACCGGCTTTTCATAGGCGCGCTCCAGCAGCGTGTTCTCGTTGTCAAAGCGGAATTCCAGCGAATAGGCGCGTTCCTGACTGACACTGGCAGCGGCGGCAAGGATGCGCTCTTCGGGCACCAGATGCGCGCCCTTCAGGATCGGATAGCCGATCGCCAGCAGGCCGATCAGGATCGCCACCTTGATCTGCATCTGCCGGGTGAACAGCAGCACCATCGGAATGAGCGCCACGGCAAAGATCAGCGCCCCCAGCGATCTCGACAGCACGAGGATCGCCGTCAGATACAGCGCCGCGCCGAGGATCTTGAAATTGTGCATCCGCGCATCCAGCCGCCACAGCGCAAACGCCGCCACCGCCGAAGTGAAGACAAAGAACGCCACCCACAGCCCGTGGTACAGGAACACCACGGGGCGATAGCCGCCGTCGCGGATCGACTGGCCGAACAGGTGCTGGTAATAGCCGTAGATCCAGTTGTTGAGCTGCGGCGACAGGCGCATCTCGATCAGCATCGGCAGGCTGTAAACAAGGCCGCCGATCATCAGTGCCAGCAGGAAATAGCGCTGCGCCCCGCCGCTGGTCAGGTATTGCCGCGCCAGCAGAAACGGCAGGATCAGCAGGAATTGCTGCACGATCAGCGCCAGCGCGTCCTTGATCCCCAGCGCCGGCAGTCCGATGCTGCCCCAGACCACCGGCTCGGTGTTGCCGAGCGCGGTAAAGATCGGGCTAAAGATGAACGCCGCCAGCAGCAGTTTGCCCAGCAGCGATCCGGGCAGCATGGTGCTGCCGCCGGGGCCTTGCGGGCCATATTTCCACAGGCAGAAGGCAGAGGCGCTCAGCGCCGGGATGTTGTGCTTGTTGAGCGGCGGCATCAGCGGCAGATCGAAGGCCGCAGGCGGTTCGGGCAGGAACAGGTAGCCGACCATCAGCGCCGCGATCAGCGCCCGCTCTGCCGGCAGGCGCCGGAACAGCGCGATGGTCACCACCGGCCAGATGGCAAGCATGAGATAGGCAAGAGGGTTCGGCATACCGAGCTTCAGCTTTCACAGACCGTGCGCCGCGAACCCCCCTTTGTTCCGGCACATGCGACATACCCTAGCAGGCGCAGGCGTGGCTGTCGCCCCGCACGGGCACAAAGCTGCGGGTCCTTGCACAAAGGGCACATTGCGGACATCTGGCGCTGCAATGCCAGATGCAGGCCATGTTTTCGCCAAGGAACGGCGCTAGGTAAACGCTGGGACAAGAATGAATTCGGGGGAATTTTGGGTGTGTCTGACCAGCGGCTGAACATCGCATACCTATGCGATTATTCACCGCTCGATCCTTATATGTATTCGGGCGGAAACCGGCGCATTCATGATGCGCTGAGCAGACATGTGGGCGATGTCACCATCCTGTCGCAGGGCTGGGGGCTGGCGGAACCTGTCCGCCGGGCCATCCGGCGCTTGCCCGACAGCGCCGCGCGGCGGTTGCGCTGGCGGGCGCATCTGGCGCTGGCGCCGCTGATCTCGCGCAGGGTCGAGGCCGAGCTGGCAGAGGGGCGCTTTGACGTGCTGTTCTGCGCCTATTCCTTTCACTCGCTTCTGAATGTGAGCGTGCCGCCCGGATGCGTCACCGCCTTTGCGTCGGATGCGACGCACACCATCTATCGCACTTCTGACATCGGCGCGGCCTACCCCTCGAAATTCCCCGGTGGACGCGCCTTTGACGGCTGGGTCGAACGCTGTGAGGCGCGGGTCTACAGGTCTGTCGACCGGCTGTTCTGGCCGTCGCGCTGGCTTAAGGCCGAAGCAGATGCGCTATACGGTCTGGCCGAGGAGAAATCCCTGATGGTGCCATGGGGGGCGGGGCTGGGACCGATGCCGCGCCCGGCCGTCCGGCCGCTGTGCAGGGGCCAGCCGCTGCGGCTGCTGCTGATCGGGCGCGACTGGTTTGGCAAGGGCGGCCCCATCGCCTTTGACACGATGAAGGCGCTGCGGGCGCGCGGCATCGATGCGCGCCTGACGGTGATCGGCTGCATCCCGCCCGAGTTTCACCGCAACGAATGGGTGACGATACACCCCTCGCTCGACAAGACCCGCGCGGACGAGGCGCGGATCTTCGAAGATGCCTTCGACGAGGCGCATTTCCTCGTGCAGCCGTCGATGGAAAGCTACGGTTTTGCGTTTTGCGAAGCCTCGGCCTACGGGCTGCCGGCGCTGTGCCTCGATGTGGGCGGGGTGCCGGTGTTCGATGGCGAAAACGGCCATGCCCTGCCCAAGGGCAGCACGCCCGAGCAGTTCGCTGATGTGATCGAGGGCTATCTCAACGATCCGGGCGCCCATGCCGCGCTGTCGAAATCCGCGCGCGAGATTTTCGAGGCACGGCTCAACTGGGATGCATGGGGGCAGAGCGTTGGCGCCGAGCTGCGCGCCGCCCTGAGCGAGCAGCGCAGCCACAGCGTAGCGCTTGGCGGTCCGGCGCTGCTGCGCCCGTTGCAAGGCTGACACCACCGCAGTTTGTTTCGTGACACATCGTTTACTATGGGCGCAATCGGGCCATTGTTTCCTGTTCGGCGCCCAATTCCTGCCGAAATGCGGGCGCAGCGTCGACAAAACCTTCAGCAAGGGAGACGGACGATGACAAGACCCGAGAAAATACGGCTCGACATCTCACGCAAGCCCAGCCCCTCGGCGGGCAGCTACGCCGGGACCGGCATCTGGTCATATTCCGCCACCAGCCACGAGACGCGCGAGCTGGCGCAGCCGGCGCGGCTGCGCGACATGCTTGAAACCGTGGCTGCCGATTTCCAAGGCAGCCTGCCGGATCTCTACCGCGCCTGGGCGCTCGACGATCCGCGCGGGCAATGGGAGGTCTGGCCCGACGAGGGCCTGTTCAAGGTCACCACGGTGTCGGGGCGGATCTGGTACGCGCGTTATGGGCTTGTGTCGTCGTGGAACCATGAGACCCACAGCTGGCTCTGGTCATGGGCGTTTCCGCGCGAATGGGAGACCCCGCAAGGCATCTTGGAACCGGCATGGGCGTTGCACCGCGAAGCCGCGCTCAAGGGCTGGGCGCCGGGGGTCGAGCCATCGCTGCTGGTCAACGACCGCGAAGCGATGCGGCTGGCCTGTCTGGCCGCGCATGTCGCGAACCGGCCGATGGTGTACCGGGCAAAGGTCAACGAGGTGAACACACATTTCTTCATGCTGGAACAGCCGGTCTGGGCGAACTGAGACGTCTGGGCGGCGCAGGGCCGTGCGCCCTGCGTCTGGCCCCGCCTGCCATTGTGCTGCCGCAACGCCCCACGCCGGATGTTTTCGAAACGGGTGCTCTTGTCTCTGGTGCATTGGCCGTGTTTGTGTCGCGATGGTTGTAGCTTGCCGGGCCCGGTCGCGCCTCGCACCCAGACCACAGGAGACGCTGATTGCCCTTTCTGGCCGAGTTTGATGCTCGTTGGCAGGATGCCGCGGAGTATCTCGATGCCTTGCGTCGGGATCTGGGGGAAGGGCGTCGGCTGGATCTTGTGCCGGACTACCTGTCGGAACAGGTGGCGCTCGACGAAGGCACGGGCATGGTGATCGGCCCCGAGGCCATGGGCCGGGCGCTGGCGGCACGGCTGGCGGCGCTGCCGGGGCTGACGCTGCAACGCGAAGACATCCTGTGGGCACCCTCGGCAGAAAATGCCTTCGTCGCGGCGCAGCGTTTCCAGTCGGCGGCGCGCCATGACGGGCAGGGCCTGTACGGCCCGCCCACTGGCAAGATGGTGCGATATACCGCCATGTCGGAAAGCTGGTGCGTTGCGGGCGCGCTGCGCGCCGAATGGCTGCTGCGGGACGAGACCGCCATTCTCGAGCAGATCGGCATCAGCCTTGAAGACGGCGCGCGCATGCGCCTGTCGCAAATGCCGCCGTTGCCGCCGCCGCCACCCGCCGCTGTGTTTTCGGCTGTCGCCGCGGCGCCTTTGATCGAGAAATCCAGAGAGCCCGAGATGCCGACCCCCGGCAATGGCAACGATGACGCATGGGGGCATACGCTGGGCGATCTGGTGCACCGCATCATGGGCGGAGAGCTTTCGGTCATCGCGCGCCATTACGATGCCGCGGCAGAGCTGTTCTATCCCGGTGCCATTGTCGGGGCTGGCCCGCGCGATGCCGAGGCGTTCTGGCTGGGCCTGCGCGCCGCCTTCCCGTCGGCAGAATTCCGGGTGCACCACCTGCTGGGGGCAGAAGAGCCGCTGTCGCCGCCCCGCGCCGCGATCCGCTGGTCGCTGAGCGGCAAGCATGACGGCCATGGCGCCTTTGGCGCGCCGTCAGGCGCCAAGGTCAACATCCTTGGTCTGACCCACGCGGAATTCGGGCCAGATGGGTTGCGCCGGGAATGGACGTTGTACGACCAACCCGGCGTCATGGCGCAGATCCTGCGCAGCGCCGGTTAGCGCTTGTGGAACAGGCCCTTCAGCCAGCCGCCCGCATCCGAGATATTGTCGCCCACCTCGTCCAGCGCCGGATCGATCCGCGCCCGCCGGAACCGCCGCCAGCGCACGTAGACCGCCCAGACAAAGGCAACCAGCAGTGTCAGGATGATGATGTTCATCCACGGGATGATGCGCGCATCCGGCCCCGAAACCGGCGTAATGCTGATGGCGTTGGGATAGATCGTCAGCATCTCGTTGCGCCAGCCGTAATGCCGGATCGCCACCCATTGCGGCTCGGCAGAGGTGGAGCGCACATCGGCAGCCTCGGCCTGAAGGTTGGCGCTGTCGAACTTGAAAAACGGCGGCCAGCCCCAGCCGGTGTCTTCGTTGCGATAGATCATCACATCGTCGCCCGACAGCCGCGACTGGATGAAGAACACGTCGCGGCCCTGCGCGGCGGTGCTTTCTCCGGTGTCGGCATTGGCCCAGAACCAGCGGTTCGCCCCGGGATCGACCCGCTGCGAATAGGTATCTGTGACCCGCGCGATGTCGGTCTGCGGCAGGGTGTAGTGCAGGAATGCAAGCACGATCACCCAGAAGGCGGCGATGCAAACCCATTTCACATAAGCCAAGGCGGATCTCCCTACTGGAAATTGGTCAGGTAGACGATCACGCCTATAAGGCATAGCGGCAGGATGTACACGCCAAGGATCAGTTTGCGGCGCAGCGAATGGTCGTAGGTCTCAAGCCCGCGCGCGACATATGCCTCCAGATCGCCGTCCTGCGGCGTCCAGTCTTCGGTCAGCCGCCGCCGCCGCACCCTGCGCGACCAGCGCGACAGGGCGATATAGACCACCGTCATCACGATGAAGATCAGCAGCAGCAGGCGCAGCAGCGCAAACATCGACAGGCTCCGGGCAATTGCAGCGGTTTTCGGCAGCTTGCAGGGCGCGGCGGGAAAATCAACCTCGGGTCGCCGGAAATCGCCTTGCGATGGGAAATGCCATGCTAGCGTCGCCTTGCAGAACAAGGAGATATCAATATGTGCGACGCCTGCGTGATGAGAGCCGTAAAAGACAGGATGATGAGCCGGAGGCAGCTGTTCACCGGCAGCGCCGCGCTTGGGCTCGCGGCGGCAGCGGCAGCTATGCCGGCCAGCGCGCAGGCGGCAACAGGGGTGCATGATCTGACCCATACGCTGCACGAGGGCTTTCCCACCTTCTTTGGCGAGCCGCAATTTGCCGCCGAAAAGCTGTTCGATTTTGCCAAGGACGGGTTCAACCTCTACAACCTGACCATCAACGAACACACCGGCACCCACATCGACTCGCCGCTGCATTTCTCGGCGGATGGAACCTCGGTCGACGAACTGCCGCTGTCACAGCTGGTGGCACCGCTCTGCGTTGTGGATATCGCGGCAAAGGCGGCGGACAATGCCGATGCGCAGGTCACCCCGGACGATCTCAAGGCGTGGATCGCCGCCAATGGCGAGATCCCGCAGAACGCCTGCATCGCCATGCATTCTGGCTGGGCCGACAAGGTCGACACCGAGGAGTTCCGCAACTTCGATGGCACGGCGATGCATTTCCCTGGCTTTCACGTCGAGGCGGTGCAGATGCTGATGGACGAGACCGAGGCCGCCTCGATCGGGGTCGACACGCTGTCGCTGGATTTCGGGGCCTCGCCTGATTTTGCCACCCATTATGCATGGCTGCCGTCTGGGCGCTTCGGGATCGAGGGGCTGGCCGGGCTGAGCGCACTTCCTGCGGCAGGGGCAACCATCGTGATCGGCGCGCCCAAGCACAAGCGCGGCACCGGCGGTCCGGCGCGGATCTTCGCCATGGTCTGATCGACGGGCAGGAACTCCACACCTTGCCAAAGTAGGGGCAGGGGATTGGTCAGGCTTTCGGCAATGCGAGGGATACGGGCTCATGCGCCTTGTGCCGTGCTTCTGTGCGCCGCGCCCACGATTGCACGACAAACCGGAGGTTCTACAACACATCGCTGAGGCGGCGGGGACCACTGTTGATCCATTGCCCGGCAACACATGCTTGCCTGTGTGATGGGGCGCTCCACAAGGACGTCGGGTTGCTCGCCGCCAAGGCCGGAGTTCCAGGCCGCCCGCCGGTGGTCTGCGATGCCGCGATCCTGTTCTGCCTGATGGAGAAAGTGCTGTTCGGCCTGCCGCGTCGGCAAACGACGGGGATGGCATCCAGCATCTTGCAGAGGGCGGAACTGGAGTCGCCGGACCTGGACCAGCTTGAGCCGACGGCAGAAGAGTATCTCTGTCGGGATATAGAGCCGCCAGGCGCCGGGGTCTTGAACCGGCATCAAGTCCCTTGGTGAAGGAGCATGGCACCCATCGCAGACGCCAATACCGCAAGGTCCATCTGGCGATGGGTACGGCCACCGGTGACATCCGGGCGGTAGACGTCACCTCAAGCCGTGAGGGCGCCAGCCCCGCCCTTCCAAACCTGCCCGGCCAGATCCTGCCCGATCAACCGATTGGCACCGGGACCGGCGATGGAGCCTTTGATACCTGCCGCTGCCGCTCCCCGATCTTCGCGCGTGGACGCATCGCTGTCATACCTATCCGCAAAAAAGGGCTCTACTGGAAGGAGAACTGCCCTGCCGCGAAGGCGCGCAATGAAATCCTTCGGGCGACGCGGCGCTACGGGCGGGCGATCTGGAAAGATGGTCCTGCTATCACATCCGAGTTGGATCGAGGCCAAAATCCGTGGCCTCAAATCCTTCGAAGAGAGGATCGCATCACGTGACACCGCCCTCTCTCGTGACATTGCTGCGCAATACTCTGCCGGGCAGTGGGTAGACCGCAGTAGTCCACATCGGCGTCGCCCTCATGAACCGCGTCAACGCGCTCGGCCACGCCGAGAACGAACGCATGGCCTGAGCTCAGCGGAGAAAGCATCTGTCTTGGAAAACAAGACTAAAGTTCCCGCGAATGGCAGCTACTGGGTTTTACGGCGGCGTCGGCGAC
>NZ_JAUOQN010000023.1:0-68058 GCF_030547555.1 Salipiger sp. 1_MG-2023
GCACGCGATGAAGGACTGGCACAAACTCAAGCCAGAGCTGTTCAAGAAACAGCCATATTACCTGCCGGGATGTGACACATATGCTAGAAGGCGCTCAAAAGGCTCTTTTCTACCTCTGACGTATTTCCATGTTCCTTCGACGTCAAGGCCAACACCGCCGGGTTTCGCGCCGGCTGATTTCGTAAGTTCATACTCGGACTTTTCAATTTCTTCCAAGCGATCAAGTTTATCCTCAAATGCAGCGCCGAGACTTCCTAGCGAAGATGCTTGAACAAGATTAACAACTTCGGATGATACTTTTGATTCTTCAAATACTTGCTTGTAAAGCCAAGACTTGCCATTTCCACTCTCTCCAAATATCACTAGATGTTGACTTTCGGAAAGTCCTTCTCGAAGCTCTTCTTCGAGATCGGGGCGGGGGATATAAATGCGTGGATTAACTGTGGCAGACCTTGGGGTGAAAATATCCTCTGGGGCGATCTTCGGCCGGAATAAGCTCACTTTTCACTCCAGTTTAGTGTTAAATTTCAATACTGTGAGGCTGAATCATTCTTGCAAGATAGGGTGGTTCACCCCTGCTTCAACAACCTCTGCTTCTGCCGGCTCCAATCGCGCTTGGCTTCGGTTTCGCGTTTGTCGTGGTTCTTTTTGCCCTTGGCGATGCCGATCTTCAGCTTCACGATGCCCTTGTGGTTGAAATACAGCACCAGCGGCACGATGGTCATGCCCTTGCGCTGGGTCTCGTTCCACAGTCGCGCCAGTTCCTTTTTCGAGGCGAGCAGCTTGCGCCGCTTGCGTTCCTCGTGGCCGAACATGGCGCGCTCGTAGGGGGCGATATAGCTGTTGACCAGCCACAGTTCGCCGTTTTCAACCGCCGCGTAGCTTTCCGCGATGTTCGAGGTGTTCTCGCGCAGGGATTTGACCTCGGAGCCGGACAGGATGATGCCGACCTCGAGATCGTCTTCGATCGCGTAGTCGTAACGGGCGCGCCGGTTCTCGGCGATCACCTTGTAATTCGGGTCTGTCTTCGGTTTGGCCATGTCGTGCATGTAATGCGCGCCAAGGCGTCTGTCCATATCTAGGCGGGCAGGATCAGTTCGGCGTGCTCGCCGCCGCCGCTGCGGGCGCTTAGCGACAGCGTTCCGCCCATGCGCTCCATCGCGGCGGCGACGATGGCAAGGCCCAGCCCGCTGCCGGTGCCGCTGTTGGATGCGCGGAAAAAGCGTTCGGTGACACGGGGGCGGAGGGCCTCGGCGATGCCGGGGCCGCGATCGCTTATGGAAAACCGCACAGTCTGCCCGTCGCGCGACAGCTCGGTGTCGACCGTGGCGCCTTCGGGTGAGGCTTCGATGGCGTTTTCCAGCAGGTTGCGCAGGGCGGCGTGCAGCAGCGGCGGGCGGTCGGTCTGCCACAGGCCGGGCAGGGCGTTGATCGACAGCGTGACGCCGCGCCGGTCGGCCAGTGGGGTCAGCTCGACCACGGTGCCACGCAAGACCTCGGCGGCATCGCGCTTTGGGCCCTGCGGGGTGTCGCGATCCACCGCCGCCATCTCGAGCAGTTGGCGCACCATGCGGTCCGAGCGTTTCACCCCGCGTTCGATCTGCAGCAGGGCGTAGGCGCGGGTGGCCTCGTCTGGCGCGAGGCGGGCGATTTCGGCCTGTGTGCGCAACCCGGCCAGCGGGGTCTTCAGCTCATGCGCGGCGAAGGCGGTGAAATTGCGCTCGCGCTCGCGGGCGCTGCTGACCCGCGCCAGCAGCCCGTTCAGCGAGTCGAGCATCGGACGCAGCTCGCGCGGCGCGCCGCGATCGTCGAGCGGTCCAAGGTCGGCGTGTCCGCGACCCGCGAGCGCCCTGCCCAGCCGGTCGAGCGGGGCCATGCCACGCCCGACGATGACCCAGATCAGCGCCGCCAGCAGCGGCAGCACCAGCAGCGCCGGAACCGCCAGCCCCTTGACCACGCCGCTGACCAGATGGTCGCGCATCGCGACGGCGTCGCCGACCATGACGCGAAACCCCAGCCCCGGCTCTTCGAGGGTAAACACGCGCCATTGCTCGCCGTCGACGTTGGTTTCGCTGAAGCCGTCACCGTCGCCCAGCTGCTGCGCGGGCGCGCCCTGCGAGCCGCCGATATATTGCCCGTCGAGTCCCCAGACCTGACAGGACAGTTGGCGCCGCATGCCTTCAGGCCCGGCATGCGACAGGGCGCGGCCCGCGATCTCGACCCCGACGCCGCCTTCGCCGATCAGGGAGGCCACCATGCGGGCCGATTCCTCGAGCCGGCGGTCCAGCACGCGGATCACCTCGGCGCGGGTGTTGTGCTGGGCCCAGAGCACGGCGCACAGCCAGATCGCCCCGGTGGCGGCCAGCAGGATCAGCAACAGGCGGCTGCGGATACTGGTCATGTTTCGGGCGCTTCGCTGTGCCGCAGCTCGGGTACATCGCTGTGCTGCACCTCTGGTGCGAGGCGATAGCCTGCCCCCCGCACGGTCTGGATAAAGCCGCTGCCCAGCTTGGCGCGCAGGTGGTGGATATGCACCTCGACGGTGTTGCTTTCGATGCCTTCCTGCCAGCCGTAGAGCTTTTCCTCGAGCTCCTGCTTGCCAAGGATCGCGCCGGGGCGATCCAGCAATGCGGCCAGAACGCCGAATTCGCGGCGCGCAAAATGCACGTCGACGCCGCGATAGCGCCCCGCCATGCGCGCCGTATCGAGCGTTAGCCCGTTCCACGACACGGTGTTTTCGGCCCTGCCCTGAGCGCGGCGGATCAGGGCGCGCAGCCGCGCCGACACTTCGGGCAAGGCGAACGGTTTGCCGAGGTAATCATCGGCCCCGGCGTCGAGCCCTTCGACGCGGTCTTCCAGCGTGTCGCGGGCGGTCAGCATCAGCACCGGCAGGCTGTCGCCCCGGGCGCGCAGCCCACGCAGCAGATCGACGCCGGAGCCGTCGGGCAGCATCAGATCAAGCACCATGGCATCGAATCCGCCCGCCTCCAGCGCATGGCTGGCATCGGCGCAGGTTTCCACCGCTTCGGGGGAAAACCCGTGCAGGCGCAGCCCGACGGTCAGCCCGTCAAGGATCAGCGCATCGTCTTCGACCACCAGTACCCGCATCATCGCCTCATGCCCGCTTGCCCCCCTGCCTAACGGCAGATCGGCGGGGGGGCCACTGACGATGCCGTCAGTTCAGCTGCCGCGATAGGTGGAATAGCCATAGGCCGACAGCAGCAGCGGCACATGATAATGCGCCTGCGCGTCGGCCATGCCAAAGCGCAGCGGGATCTCATCTAGGAACATCGGCGCCTCTCCGGCCTGCCCCGTGGCCTTGAGATAATCGCCCGCGAAGAACACCAGCTCATAGGTGCCGGGGGCGAAATCCTCTTTCGGCAGAATGGGTTTGTCGGTGCGGCCATCGGCGTTGGTCAGGGTTTCGGCAACCAGCGCGCGTTCGGGCGCAAGGCAGTACAGCTGGATTCTGACCCCCTCGGCGGGTACGCCCTTTGCCGTATCCAGAACATGGGTGGTGAGATATCCTTCGGCCATCGGCTGTGCTCCTTTTGCGGGCAATGCTGCGAAAAGCAGCAGATCCGCGACGATTGGTCGTGCGCGGGGTGTTCCGTTTCGATCAGAGCGCGATTATCGGAGGGATGCAACTCAGGAGGGCCCGCCATGAACCGCTATCCCCGTAATATGATCGGCCATGGGCCGAACCGCCCCGATGCCGACTGGCCCGGAGGCGCAAAGATCGCGGTTCAGTTCGTGCTCAATTACGAAGAGGGCGGCGAGAACAACGTGCTGCACGGCGATGCGGCCTCCGAGGCGTTCCTGTCGGATATTCCGGGCGCGGCGATGTGGCCGGGGCAGCGGCACTGGAACATGGAATCGATCTATGAATACGGCGCCCGCGCCGGGTTCTGGCGGGTGTATCGGCTGTTCACCGAGGCCGATATTCCGTTGACCATCTACGGCGTCGCCACGGCGCTGGCGCGCAATCCCGAACAGGTCGAGGCGATGAAGGACGCGGGCTGGGAGATTGCCTCGCACGGGCTGAAATGGGTCGAACACAAGGACATGCCCGAGGCCGAAGAGCGCGCCAGCATTCTTGAGGCGATCCGGCTGCATACCGAGGTGGTCGGCACGCCCCCGCAGGGCTGGTACACCGGGCGCTGTTCGGAAAACACCGTGCGGCTGGTGGCCGAAACCGGTGCCTGCGATTACATTTCCGATAGCTACGACGACGATCTGCCCTACTGGCTAGAAGTCGGGGACCGTGATCAGCTGATCATTCCCTACACGCTGGAAGCCAATGATATGCGCTACGCGACCAGCCCGGGCTGGATCGAGGGCGAGATGTTCTACACCTACCTCAAGGATTCCTTCGACATGCTCTATGCTGAGGGCGAGGCGGGCAAGCCGGCGATGATGTCGATCGGGCTGCACAACCGTCTGATTGGCCGTCCGGGCAAGATTGCAGGTCTGAAGCGGTTTCTCGAGTACATCGAACGGTTCGACGGGGTCTGGACCCCGCGCCGCATCGACATCGCTCGGCATTGGGCGGCAAAGCATCCGCATCTGCGCAAGGAGCGGCCAAGCCAGATGGACCGCGAGACCTTTGTTGCCCGCTTCGGCGAGGTGGTCGAGCATTCGCCATGGGTCGCAGAGCGCGCCTGGGCGCTGGAACTTGGCGCGGCGCATGACCGGCCTGCGGGCTTGGCGAATGCCTTGGCGCGGGTGCTGCGCACCGCCTCGGATGCCGAGCGCATGGGCGTATTGCGCGCCCACCCGGATCTTGCAGGCAAGCTGGCCGCCGCCAAGGCGCTGACCGAGGACAGCAGCGCCGAACAGGCCAGCGCCGGGCTCGATGCGCTGACCGATGCAGAGCGCGCCCGCTTTACCCAGCTGAACGATGCCTATATGGACAAGCATGGATTTCCCTTCATCATTGCCGTGCGCGATCACGACAAGCCCGGTATCCTTGCCGCCTTTGAACGGCGGCTCGCACAGGATACCATGGCCGAATTCGACGAGGCTTGCCGCCAGGTCGAACGCATCGCCCGGCTTCGTCTGGAGCAAATGCTTTGAAGCATGACCCCATCGTGACCTACGCCTTTCCGCCCGGCGGCCTGCCCGGTCAGGCCGGAGAACCCGACGCCAGCGCGGCGATCTTCACCGAGTCCTATGCCGTCATCCCCGCTTCGGTGATGTGCGACATCGTGACCAGCTTTCTGCCGGGCTGGGTCGGGCACCGGGTGTGGATTCTCGCCCGCCCGATGACCGGCTTTTCCGAGACCTTCGCGCAATACGCGGTGGAACTCTCGCCCGGCGGTGGCAGCAACGATCCCGAGCCGGACCCTGACGCGCAGGGGGTGATCTTTGTCACCCATGGCGAGATGCGCCTGACGCTGGGCCGCGACTCGTACGATCTGAAGGCGGGCAGCTATGCCTATCTGCCGCCCTCGGCGGTGTGGAGCATCTGGAACACCGGCGAGGTTCCGGCCGGGTTTCACTGGGTGCGCAAGCGCTGGACCCCGGTGCCGGGGATGCTGCCGCCCGAGGCCTTCGTGACCCACGAGCGCGACGTGGCCCGCACCCCGATGCCCGATTGCGACGCGGTCTGGGCAACGCAGCGCTTTGCCGATCCGCTCGACCTGCGCCATGACATGCACGTCAATATCGTCAATATCGAAAGCGCCGGGCGCATTCCCTTTGCCGAAACCCATGTGATGGAACACGGGCTTTACGTGTTGTCGGGCACGGCGCGCTATCTGCTGAACCGCGACTGGGTCGAGGTCGGCCCCGGCGATTTCATGTGGCTGCGCGCCTTTTGCCCGCAAGCCTGCATTGCCACCGGCGACGAGACCTTCCGCTACATGCTTTACAAGGACGTGAACCGCCACGTGTCGTTGTCGCTGAAATGACCACCATCGTCGCAAAGCCGCTGAGCGCTGCCGCCTTCGCCCCGTTCGGAGATGTCCTTGAGATCGCAGGCGATCCCGACAAGATCATCAATCAGGGTCTTTGCGGGCGCTACCACGACCGCGCCGCGCTGGATTTCGGCGCCGATGGGCGCGCCGGGATCAGCCTGTTCAACGCGCAGCCGCGCGCGCTGCCCTATACGCTCGAGCTGCTCGAGCGGCACCCCGAGGGCTCGCAGGCGTTTGTGCCGATGCACCAGAACCCGTGGCTGGTGATTACTGCTGAGGCAGGTGAGGCCCCGGAGGCCCCTCCGGGGATGGTTCACGCTTTCCTCGCCGCGCCGGGACAAGCTATCAATTTCCATAAGGGCACGTGGCACGGGGTTTTGACCCCACTGCACGGTCCCGGCCTTTTTGCAGTGATCGACCGCATCGGCGACAGCGCAAACCTCGAAGAGCACTGGCTGGCAGAGCCGCTGCTCGTGACCGGCCCCTGACCCTTTGGGCGGGGGCGCACGCCTCCGCAGCAGGCCCGGCAAGAGGTCGCGGACCCAAGGGACAGGGAGCTTCCCCATGACCAAGGCCTCACTCGGCACGCCGGCGCAACTGGCGGACCCAAATTATACCCCGCCCATCGTTCAGGCGATACCGCTGGGCATCCAGCATGTGCTGGCGATGTTCGTCTCGAACGTCACCCCGGCGATCATCGTCGCGGGGGCGGCGGGCTTCGGATTCGGCTCGAACTCGCCCGACTTTCCCGAATTGCTGTACCTGATCCAGATGTCGATGCTGTTTGCCGGCATCGCGACGCTGTTCCAGACCATCGGCATCGGCCCGGTCGGGGCGCGGCTGCCGATCGTGCAGGGCACCTCGTTCGCCTTTCTGCCGATCATGATCCCACTGGTAGCGGGGCAGGGGGTCGATGCGCTGGCCGGCTTGTTCGGAGGCATTCTGGTCGGCGGCGTGTTTCACGCCTGTCTTGGCACGGTGATCGGCAAGCTCCGCTTTGCCTTGCCGCCGCTGGTCACCGGGCTTGTGGTCACGATGATCGGGCTGGCGCTGGTCAAGGTCGGCATCGAATACGCGGCGGGCGGAGTGCCGGCCAAGGCGTCGGGCAATCCGAGCTATGGCGGGCTTGCCAGCTGGTCGACCGCGCTGGTGGTGGTGATCGTCACGCTGTCGATCAAGTTCTTCACCCGCGGGCTGCTGTCGATTTCGGCGGTTCTGGTGGGCATCGTCGTCGGCTATTTCTACGCGCTGGGCATTGGCGTGCTGGCGTTCGACTCGGTTATTGCCAGCTGGCAGAACTCGGCCGCCTTCGCCCTGCCGGTGCCGTTCAAATATGGCTTTGAATTCAGCTTTGCCGCGGTGGTCGGCTTTTGCCTGATGGCCTTCGTCTCTGCGGTTGAAACAGTCGGAGACGTCAGCGGCATCACCAAGGGCGGTGCGGGCCGCGAGGCGAGCGACAAGGAAATCGCCGGCGCGACCTATGCCGACGGTATCGGATCGTTCATTTCGGGGATGTTCGGCGGGCTGCCCAACACCTCATTCAGCCAGAATGTCGGGCTGATTGCCATGACCGGCGTCATGAGCCGCCACGTGGTGACCATCGGCGCGATCTTCCTGATCGTCTGCGGCCTTGTGCCCAAGGTCGGCGGCGTCATCCGGACCGTGCCCATCGAGGTGCTTGGGGGCGGGGTTATCGTGATGTTCGGCATGGTGGTGGCCTCGGGCATGTCGATGCTGTCGGATGTAACGTGGGACAAGCGCAACATGGTGATCTTTGCGGTGTCGCTGTCGGTGGGGCTGGGGCTGCAACTCGAGGTGTTGAACGTGCCGCCGGGGGCACCCAACGCGCTGCAACATCTGCCCGACACGCTGCGCATCCTTGGCGCATCGGGCATTCTGCCCGCGGCGCTGCTGGCCATCGTGCTGAACCTTGTGCTGCCAACGCCGTTATCTGACGAATCGACCGAAGAGATCTCGGGCGGCATGGCCGGGCACGGCACGCCGGGCGAATGAGCCTGTGATCACAGGGCGCGCGCCGGGGTGGCGCGCGCCGATCCGGCCGTCAGTTGCCGGGGTAGCGGCGCGGCAGGTAGGGCGTTGCGCTGTAGCGTTCGTTTTGCTGCCAGCCGCTCTGCCTGTCGCGGCCATGGTTGCTGAACCGATCAATGCAGCGCGCGTCAAAGCCAAGCGCATTGCCGTGTCGGGTGTTCAGCGCGACCCGGCATTGACCGGGCAGATCGCGCAGCTGCACCCCCTGCCGGGCAAGGCAGTTTGCGTCATAGGCATCGTTGCGTCCGCGCTGATCGACGATGCAGCGCTGTGACAATTGGATGCCGCGCCGGGGTTGTTCGTGCCGGGGCTGTTCATAGCGGGGCTTGTGCTTTTCGGCCTCGCGGCGATCCTTGTCCTTTTTCCTGTCTTTTTCGCGTTTCTCGTCCTGCTTGGCCTTGTTGGCGATGGCAGCGCCGAGGATGGCAATCGCTGCCGCCCCCGCGATCAGCTTGGCGGCGTCGTCGTTGCGCTTGTCGAGGCGGGTGGTGTCGGCGGCGACCGGGCTCGCGGTCAGCGGCACAATGGCGGTGATGGACATCGAAACGGCCAGAACGGCAGAGATGAAACGACGGGACATGGGCGATCTCCTGAGGGCTTGCGAAGGCGCCGGTCGTGGCGCGCTTGCCATGCCGGACCGTCGCCTTACCCTGCGGTTTCAGGCAATATCGGCCCGCCGTTATGGGATAACCGGCCGATTTTGCGCCGCCGCTATTGCCTTGCAGGGATCTGGCAGCGCAGGAATACTGTCATGAAACACGCCCTTCTCATCGCTCTGCTGGTCATCGGGATGCCTGCCGCCGCGCAGGCCGATTGTTTTGCCCAGTACAAGGCCAAGCAGGACAGCCCGCTGCGCCTGCATTTTGGTATCGCCCGCCTGTCGGGGGCCTGCCCCGATCGGTCCACCGCTGAGTCCCAGCTGCGCGCGCGTCTTGCGCAAGGCGGCTGGCAGTTGCTCAACATCGTGTCCCTGTCGCCCGACGAGCCGGGTGCCAAGCAGAAGGCGAATGCCGGTGAGTTCTACCTCCGTTACTGACGCCCGCCGGGCAGGCACGCGGCTGGTGAGCATCGGCATCGGCGTGATCACGGCGCTGCTGGTCGGCACGGCGGCGGTGTTGATGCTGACCCTGCCCGGAGCCAATGCCTTCAATGACCGGGTCGAACGCATCTTTGTGCAGAACGATGCGCTGACCGGGCAGGGTGAGGTCAAGCTGCTCGAGATCCTTGCGCAGTCGGGCACCGTCTTTGCCGATACGCTGACCAGCTACCGCATGGTCATTCTGGTGCTGCTGCTGTTCGCCGCCGCGCTGCTGGTGGCGGCGCTGGTCTGCCTTGTCATGCTGGTGACGCTGAACCGACGGATGGCGCAGATCGAACGATCGGGGATTCAGGTCAGCTCGCTGATCATTTCGCGCGAGGAAAATACCGTTTACCTCAATACCATGGGGTTCAAGCTGACCGAGGCGATGATCGAGACCCTCGCGGTGCTTGCCGAGGCCCGCATGGATGACGAAATGCTGTCGGGGATCGAGGTCGAGGCGATGATTTCGGGCAAACCCACCTCTGACTGCGAGGAATCCGCCGGGGCGATGCGCATCAAGCGGCTGCGCGACGGGCTGGGCAATCAGATGGTGAGCGAGCTTCTGGTCAAGACCATTGCGCGCAAGGGCTATGTGCTGGCCATCGACAAGGACGTGATCGAGGTCGTGTGATGCCCCGCGCGCCTGAATGAGCGTTCAAAACCGCTGGCAGCGTGGCGAAACCGGCAGGAAAACCGCGGAGAATCACGCGCACAGTTGCAACCGGGCGGGATAGAAGGCACACATGAGGTCGGATTTCCCTGTCTTCCCGGATACTATCGCTCCCATGGCAAAGCTCTATCATGTGCCGCTGTCGCCGTTCTGCCGCAAGGTCAGGCTGAGCCTTGCCGAGAAGAAGATCGAGTGCGAGCTGATCGAGGAGAGGTATTGGGAAAAGGGCAGCGATTTCATGCGCCGCAACCCGGCGGGCAAAGTGCCGGTGCTGCGCATCGACAACAAGATCATGTCCGAAAGCGCCGCGATCTGTGAATGGCTCGAGGAAAAGTACCCCGAGCCGCCGCTGATGCCGCGCTCGGCCGATGCCCGCTACGAAGTGCGCCGCATCGTCAGCTGGTTCGACGACAAGTTTCACAATGAGGTGACGTCGAAGCTGCTGTATGAGCGGGTGAACAAGAAGATCATGAAGGCAGGGTTCCCGGACAGTGGCAACGTCAAGTCCGGTGCCAAGGCGATCAAATATCACATCGACTACATGGCGTGGCTGCTGGATCATCGGCGCTGGCTGGCGGGCGATGTGATGACGCTGGCGGATTTCGCCGCCGCGGCGCATCTGTCGTCGCTCGATTATATCTCGGATGTGGACTGGAACCGCAGCCAGACGGTCAAGGACTGGTATGCGAAGATCAAGTCGCGCCCTGCGTTCCGCAATATCCTTGCCGATCAGGTGTCGGGTTTTCCGCCGCCGCCGCAATATGCCGATCTGGACTTCTGATCGCGAGGGCAGAGGGGGGCCAGCCCCCCGCCTGCGGCTCCCCCCGGGATATTGCGGGCCAGAAGAAGGGCCGGGCGCGTGTCTTTGAAGGCGGCGCTTGTCGAGGAGGCGCGGGTGGCCGGGTTTTCGGCGTGCCGGGTGTGTCGGCCATGGGATGTGCCGCAGGCGGCGGGGCGGCTGGCGGCGTTTCTGGACGCCGGCTATCATGGGCAGATGGGCTGGATGGCGGAGCGGACGGCCTGGCGGGGCGATCCGGCGGCGCTCTGGCCCGAGGCGCGATCGGTGATCATGCTGGCAGAGAATTACGCGCCGCCGTTCGATCCGATGGAGATCGTCGGGCAGGGCGGGCGCGGTGCGATCTCTGTCTATGCGCAGAACCGCGATTACCACGATGTGGTGAAGAAGCGACTCAAGCGGCTGGGGCGCTGGCTGATCGACCAGGCCGGGGGCGAGATCAAGGTGTTTGTCGACACCGCCCCGGTGATGGAAAAGCCGCTGGGGCAGGCGGCGGGGCTGGGCTGGCAGGGCAAGCACACCAATCTGGTCAGTCGTGAGCTGGGCTCGTGGTTCTTTCTCGGGGCGGTTTTCACCACGCTAGAACTGGAAACTGACGCGGCGGAGCGCGATCATTGCGGTTCGTGCCGGGCCTGTCTTGATGTCTGCCCGACGGATGCGTTCCCGGCACCTTATCAGCTGGATGCGCGGCGGTGCATTTCCTACCTGACGATCGAGCATTCCGGACCGGTGGACGAGGCTTTGCGCCCGCTGCTGGGCAATCGCATCTATGGCTGTGACGATTGCCTGGCCGCCTGCCCTTGGAACAAGTTTGCCCAGAGTGCCGCCGAGGTGAAATACCACGCGCGGGATGAGCTGATCGGGCCGTCGCTGGCAGAGCTTGCCACGTTGGATGACGCCGGGTTTCGGGCGCTGTTCTCGGGCTCGCCGATCAAGCGGATCGGGCGCAACCGGTTCCTGCGCAATGTCTGCTATGCCATTGGCAATTCCGCCGACCCGGCGCTGCGCCCCGCCGTGCAGGCGCTGTGCGACGAGCCGGACGAGGCGCTGCGCGACGCGGCGCGCTGGGCGGCGTTGCGCCTAAGCTGACCGTCAGCTGCGATCGTCAATCAGGACCGTCACCTGACCGCTGCCCGAAGAGTAGACCCCCAGCACCTGATCCGAGGTGACGCCATCGGCCTCTAGCGCCTCTGTCAGCAACGTATCGCCGTCGATGCGGGTCTGCAGCATGTCGAGCTGGGTCTGCGCGCGGGACAGGGCCGTATCCAGGGCCGCGTCATTGCCCGAGCCGGTGGAATCGCTCGGCAATTCGGTGATGCTGAGGGTTTCGATTTGGGTGCCTTCGGGCATGTCTTCCATCGGCACGGCGACGCCGTCACCGCTTAGGCTGCCAACCAGTTCGGCGAGCGTTTCGGGCGGCGGGGCCAGCGGGCTGTCGGCCTCGAGCCGGGCGGCGGCATCTGCCTGCGCCTGCGCGGTAAGGTCGTTGGCGGCTTGTGCGGCTGCGCCTGTGGCAAGGCTGGCGACGAGCAGAGCGGCAAGGGCGGTTCGGGAGGTGCTGCGGCTGGTCATTCTGGATGCTCCTTTGCGTGGGATGCAGACCAATGCCCGGCGGGGCCGGCGGGATCCCATGCCTTTGCGGGCTGGCGGCAGACTGCCGGAACAGGGGGGCGGAAGCGGCGGTCAGTCGCCACCGCGTACAGATCAGCGGGAACCCGCCCGCTCACGCCCGCGCGAGAAGCCTTTGCAAAAGATGCAAACGCGCCCCATCTTGGACAGGACAGATCATGGAGGACCCCTCATGGCGTATGAACGCAATCCCGACGTTGTGGCCGCGCTCGATCCCGAGCAGTACCGCGTTACGCAGGAAAACGGCACCGAGCGCCCCGGCTCGGGCCAGTACCTGTCGAACAAGGCCCCCGGCATTTACGTGGACATCGTGTCTGGCGAGCCGCTGTTCGCCTCGGCGGACAAGTATGAAAGCGGCTGCGGCTGGCCGAGCTTTACCAAGCCCATCGAGCCTGCGCATGTGATCGAGCTGCGAGATGTCTCCCACGGCATGATCCGCACCGAAGTGCGCTCGACCCATGGCGATTCGCATCTGGGGCATGTGTTTCCCGATGGGCCGCAGGATCGTGGCGGGCTGCGCTATTGCATCAACTCGGCCTCGCTGCGGTTCATCCATCGCGACGACATGGAGGCCGAAGGCTACGGCGCCTATCTTCAGCAGGTGGAGGACGTGGCATGAGCGAGCGCGCTGTTCTGGCCGGAGGCTGTTTCTGGGGCATGCAGGATCTGATCCGCAGGCTGCCCGGCGTCACCGGCACCCGTGTCGGTTATACCGGCGGAGACGTGCCCAACGCGACCTACCGCAACCATGGCACCCATGCCGAGGGCATCGAAATAATCTTCGACCCCGAGCGGATCTCGTTCCGGCAGTTGCTCGAGGTGTTCTTCATGATCCACGATCCGACCACGCTGAACCGGCAGGGCAATGATCTGGGCACCAGCTATCGGTCGGGCATCTATTACGTTGATGACGCTCAAAAACAGATCGCCGAAGAGCTGATCGGCGAAATCGACGCATCGGGGATCTGGCCGGGCAAGGTCGTGACCGAGATCGCGCCGGTCGGGCCATTCTGGGAGGCCGAGCCAGAGCATCAGGATTACCTCGAGCGCTTTCCTGCCGGGTACACCTGCCATTTCCCGCGCGAGCACTGGGTGCTGCCAAAGGCGAACGCGGCGGAATGATCTACGGGGGCGCTGAGGCGCCCCTGACCTTGACGCAACGGTGCGTTTGCCATCATTGCTTCGGGCGCCGCCTTAACGGGTTGAGCGGACATTCATGGCAAACGTCATTCTTGGGGGGCGCGCACTTCGTCCACTCTCGCGGTCGTCGCCTCCGCCACCCATGCCGCTGCGCTGCGCGAAGGATTGTGCTGACCCTAGCCTGTCATTTCCACGGCTGTCGCAAGATGTTGGTCCGCTCCCCCCGGCGGCACGGTGTGCGGCGCTGATCGAGGCCTTCGTCACCCATTCCTGACGCGACGTTTCGCGCGACAGGCGGGCGGGCGCGGGGCAGTCTCTGCCCTCGAAAGGAGACCCGCATGACCCAGTATCCGCACCTGTTCGCGCCGCTCGATCTTGGCCATCTGACCCTGCCCAACCGGGTGCTGATGGGATCGATGCATACCAATCTCGAAGAGCGCGGTGACTGGTCCCGCGTTGCGGCATTCTATGCGGCGCGGGCAAGGGGCCGCGCCGGGCTGATCGTCACCGGCGGCATGGCACCCAATGCCGAAGGCGCGGTGTTTCCCGGCGCGGCGGGGCTGTTCGATGCGCAGGGCATCGCCAACCAGCGCCGCGTAACAGATGCGGTCCACGGCGAAGGCGGGCGCATCGCCATGCAGATCCTGCACGCGGGGCGCTATGCCTATGGCAAGGATTGCGTCGCCCCCTCTGCGATCAAATCTCCGATCTCGCCCTTTGCCCCGGCCGAGCTTGACGAGGCGGGCATCGAAAAACAGATCGCCGACATGGCCACCGCCGCCGCCCGCGCCCGCGAGGCGGGCTATGACGGGGTCGAGATCATGGGGTCCGAAGGCTACCTGATCAACCAGTTCCTTGCCGCCCGCACCAACCGGCGCAGTGACGACTGGGGCGGCAGCTATGACAATCGGATGCGTCTTGCCATCGAGGTGATGAAACGGGTGCGCGCAGCGGTGGGGCAGGATTTCATCGTGATCTTCCGGATCTCGATGATCGATCTCGTGCCGGGCGGCTCTACCCATGACGAGGTGGTGCAGCTGGCGCAGGCGATCGAAGCCGCCGGGGCCAGCCTTCTCAACACCGGCATCGGCTGGCACGAGGCGCGGGTGCCAACCATCGCCACCTCGGTGCCGCGCGCTGGCTGGGCGTGGGTGACGCGCAAGTTGATGGGCAAGGTGGGCATCCCTGTCATCACCTCGAACCGGATCAACACGCCGCAGGTCGCCGAGGATCTGCTGGCTTCTGGCGCGGCCGACATGGTGAGCCTCGCGCGCCCCTTCCTCGCCGATCCCGATTTCGTCGCCAAGGCGCGGGCGGGGCAGGCCGAACTGATCGCACCCTGCATCGCCTGCAATCAGGCCTGCCTTGACCATACGTTTCAGGGCAAGGTGTCATCGTGCCTTGTGAACCCGCTCGCGGGGCATGAGACTGAGCTGTCGATCGCCCGGGCGGACGCGCCACGCGATATTGCCGTGGTTGGCGCTGGCCCTGCCGGCCTGTCCTGCGCCATCACGGCGGCGCAGCGCGGGCACCGTGTCACGCTTTTCGAAGCCGATGGGCAGATCGGAGGCCAGCTCAACATGGCGCGCCGGGTGCCGGGCAAAGAGGAATTCCACGGCCTCGTCGACTGGTACAGCGCGATGCTGGCCGAGACCGGCGTGGAGTTGCGGCTGAACACCCGCGCCGAGGCGGCCACGCTGCAAGGCTTTGACGCGGTGGTTGTTGCCACCGGCGTGCTGCCGCGCAGCCCCGGCATTCCGGGGCAGGACGGGCCGAATGTCCTAAGCTACATCGATGTGTTGCGCGGCGGTGCCGAGGTTGGCCCACGCGTTGCGGTGATCGGCGCGGGGGGCATTGGCTTCGATGTGGCGGAATACCTTGTGACCGGCGAAAGCCCGACCCTGAACCTGCCCGACTGGCTGCGCGAATGGGGCGTCACCGATCCCGCAGAGGCGCGAGCAGGGCTGGCCGAGGAAGGCCCGCAGCCCGACAAGGCCCTGCGCGCCGTGACGCTGGTGCAGCGCAAGGCGGAACGCCCCGGCAGGCGGCTTGGCAAAACCACCGGCTGGATTCACCGCGCTTCCCTGACGATGAAGGGCGTGAAGATGATCGGCGGCGCGACTTATGAGCGGATCGATGCGCAGGGGCTGCACATCCTGCGCAACGGCGTGCCAGAACTGATCGCCTGCGAGAATGTGGTGCTGTGCGCCGGGCAGGAAAGCCTGCGCGATCTCGCGGATCTTCCCGGCGAAGTGCATGTCATTGGCGGCGCCGATGTGGCTGCCGAACTGGATGCCAAGCGCGCCATCGATCAGGGGGTGCGGCTGGCGGCACGGCTGTAGCTCACGCAGGCGTTATCGCCGGTTCTGGAACGTAGCCCCCTCCTTTCGGCGTTGTCCCCATAACTGAAAGACACTGGAAGGAGGCTCACCATGGCCAAGATCACCGAAGCAAAGATCCTCATCATCTCCACCAACGGGTTCGAGCAGTCCGAGCTTGAATTCCCCCGCGATCAGCTGCGCGCCAAAGGCGCAGAGGTGCATGTCGCCACGCTTGACGGCAAGGCGATCACGGGCTGGGAAGGCACCGACTGGGGCCGCGAGGCCGAGGCAGACCTTGCGGTCGAGGATGCGGATGCCACGAAATATGACGCGCTGGTCATTCCCGGTGGCCAGATCAACCCGGACATCCTGCGCACCAAACCCGAGGTCATCGCCTTGGTGCGTGCCTTCGCCCATCAGGGCAAGGCCATCGCGGCGGTCTGCCATGGCCCATGGGTGCTGATCGAAGCAGAGATCGTCGCGGGCCGCGAGATGACCGGATACCCGTCGATCCGCACCGATCTGAAAAACGCCGGGGCCCGCGTGGTGGATGTTCCTGTCGCGTGCGACAGCGCGATCATCACCAGCCGCACGCCGGACGACCTTGAGGCATTTGTCGCCAAGATCGTCGAGGAGGTCGAGGAAGGCCGCCACAACCAAAAGGCCGCCTGACGCATCGGCACAACGCTATTGAGCGCGCCGCGTCCCTTTCTGGGGCGCGGCGTTTTTTGCGCCGCCGTGCGGTTTCCGGCGGCCCGACAGTGCGCCAAGAATTCCCGCCATTGTCGCGCCAGCGTCCCAATCGTGCCCGAATTGCCCTGCATAGCTAGTGTCTAGCGGAACGATGAAGCCGTTCCAGTCAAGGCAAGTACGATGAAGGAGACGGTGATGGATCGCCTGACCGAGATGGAGGCCTTTGCCATGGTGGTGGACCAGGGAGGCTTCACCGACGCGGCAAAGAAGATGGGCATCTCGAAATCGGCGGTGTCCAAACACGTCTCATCGCTCGAGGCCCGGCTTGGGGCGCGGCTGTTGAACCGCACCACCCGGCGGGTGTCCCCGACCGAGATCGGGCTGGCCTATTACGACCGGGCCCGGCGGGTTCTGAACGACGCGGGCGAGGCGGATGCGCTGGTGACCTCGATGCAATCGGCGCCCTCGGGGCTGCTGCGGATTTCGGTCGCGACCGATTTCGGCGTCAACCATCTGTCGCCGATGCTGGGGGAATTCCTCGCGGATTTCCCGGACATCACCGTGAACATGGTGCTTAACAATCGTTACGTCGAGCTGATCTCGGAAGGCTTCGACATGGCGTTGCGCATCGGCGAGCTTGAAGACAGCACGCTGCGCGCCCGCAAGCTGACCGAAACCACCAAGCGGATGATCGCCTCTCCGTCGTATTTCCAGAAATACGGTCGGCCGATGCGCATCGATGATCTCAACGAACACAAGCTGCTGCACTATTCCAACCAATCCTCGGGCAATGTCTGGAAGGTTACCGCGCCGTCGGGTGAAAAGCGTCAGGTGCGCACGGCGGGCTGGCTGTCGGTGAACGACGGGCAATCGTTGCTGAATGCCTGCATCGCCGGGCTGGGCATCGCCTACCTGCCCTCTTACCTGTATTCCGAGGCGATGCGGGATGGCCTTGTCGTCGATGCCATCCCCGATCTGCCAGTCGAAACGCAAGGCATCTATGCCGTCTATCCGCCGGGTCGGTTTACCCAGCCCAAGGTGCGCGCCTTCATCGATTTTCTCGCCCATGCCTTTGCCGACAAAGGCCCGACCAACTGGTAACTGCCTGACCTGACTGCTCTTCCTCATGTCTTGTTCACCAAGACCTGACCTTCGCTCCGGCCTCGTGCCGGAGCGTTTTTTACGTGCGGATGCTCTGGACCCGGACGGCTGGCCTGCTTAGATGCAAGGCGTTCACCTTATCGGAGCCTTTCCTCAATGCGCCAGAGCCTCGCCCGGATCGTCGATCACCCGGTGACCCGGACGGTGATCATCGCGGTGATCCTGTTCAATGCCGTGATTCTGGGGCTGGAAACCTCGCCTGCGGTCATGGCGCAGCTTGGGCCGCTGATCGTGGCGCTGGATACCGCCTGCCTTGCGATCTTTGTGGCAGAGCTGACGGCCAAGCTGATCGCGCGCGGCGGGCGGTTCTTTCGCAGCGGCTGGAACATCTTCGATTTCATCATCGTCGGCATTGCGCTGGTGCCCGCCGGGCAGGGGCTGGCGGTGCTGCGGGCGCTGCGCATCCTGCGGCTGTTGCGCGTGGTGTCGGTGGCGCCGACGCTGCGCCGGGTGGTCGAGGGGTTCATCGCTGCGGTGCCGGGCATGGCCTCGGTGTTCCTGCTGATGGGGGTGATCTTTTACATCGCCGCCGTGATCGCGACAAAGCTCTTTGCCGCCACCTTCCCCGACTGGTTCGGCAGCCTTGGCGCCTCGCTCTACACCCTGTTTCAGGTGATGACGCTGGAAAGCTGGTCGATGGGCATCGTCCGCCCGGTGATGGAGACACATCCCGAAGCGTGGATCTTTTTCGTGCCCTTCATCCTGATCACCACCTTTGCGGTGGTGAACCTTGTGGTCGGCCTGATCGTCAACTCGATGCAGGATGCCCATGCCGAGGAATCCAACGCCGCCACATCCGACCACCGCGACGAGGTCATCGCGCGGCTGCGCGCCATCGAGGAACGGCTGGACAGGCAAAGCTGATCTGCGCCTGCCAGCGGGCGGCGCGGCATTGCCCGCATGGCGCGGCCCGGCTACACCGGGGCCATGCGCACGCTCGACAACATCATCTCGGATCGCGATTCGAAATACGCCGTTTCGGGCGCGCCCTGCGGTTCGGACGCCGAGGCCAAGCAGCTGATCAAGGCGCTTTGCCGCAAGAAGAAATTCGCCAAGGCAACGCATAACACATGGGGTCTGCTGCTGGAGAGCGGCCCGATCAAGAACGACGACGGCGAAAGCGGTGCGGGCATGGTGATCTTGCGGATGCTGGAGCGCGAGGGGCTGAGCGGCCATCTTGTCGTGGTGACCCGCTGGTACGGCGGCAAGCATCTTGGCGGCGACCGTTTTCGCCATGTGCAGGACGCGGTGCGGATGTATCTCGACACGCTTTAGGGCAGCAGGACCGCCTCGACCCGCCGGTTCGCCTCTCGTCCCTCGGGGGTCAGATTGCTGGCGATGGGCGCAAGATAGCCTACCCCTTCGGCCGAAACCTGCCCCTGCGCGACGCCCCGCTGCATCAGGTAGCTCACCGCCGCCCCGGCGCGGCGTTTCGACAGCGCGGTGTTGGCATCAAGCGAGCCGACCGCGTCAGTGTGCCCGACAAAGACGATGCGCCGCGAGGGGTTGTCGCCCAGATAACCCGCCAGCGCGTCGAGCGAGAGCACATCGCCGCCCAGTTCGACCGAGCCGCTTTCGAACAGCAGATCCGGCAGCATCACGTGCCCCACCGCTTCCAGCTCTGCCGCGATGTCCGTGGGGGGCGCGATGGCAACCGGCGCGACCTCGGGCCGGGGCGCGACGGCCTCGCCCGCCTGAACAAGCTGAAGATAGCCCGCCGCGCCGGATTTGCTGGCCAGCAGGGTTACCCAGTCGCCCTTTTGCCCCCGCGCCGCCAGAAATCGAAAGGCGGTCAGGTCGACATACATCTCGGGGGCGGGGATCACTTCGGTGCCAAAGCGGAAATCAAAGCCGCCGCAGCGCGTGGTGCGGCATTCGAACACCACGTCATAGCCCTGTGCCACCAGCCCGTCACGCAGCGGAGACAGGATCTGTAAGGTGGTCAGATCGCTCGAGTCGATGCGCCACGCCTGCCGCAGAATGCGCCCTTCGACGACCAGATCCGGCACGCCGCTTTGTGTCCAAGGCCCGGTCGGCACCGCGTAGCTGCCCGGATCGCTCACCGTTTCGCTCATCAGCCGCGCGCCGCCCGGCAGCGCCAGATCGAGCGCCGCCGCCGGTCCGGCCAGCAGGACCAGAAGCGCCTTAGCGAGCCTGCGCGTGATAGGCATCGTTCGGGGTCATGGCGGTGGCCGAGGCCACCCGGTTGGTCATGTTGAAAAAGCCCGTGATATTGGCGATATCCCAGATGTCACGGTCCCTGAAACCGGCATCTCGCAACGCCTCGCGGTCGTATTCGGCGATTTCGGCGCTGGCCTTGGTCATCTTTTCGACAAAGCTCAGCATGGCGCGCTGACGATAGGGCAGATCAGCGACGCGCCAGTTCATCACCAGCATCTCGCCCAGCTTGGGATCGCCCGACAGCGCGCGCACCGCCGCCCCATGGGCGGTCAGGCAGTAAAAGCACTTGTTGATCGATGACACCACGACGGCGATCATCTCGCGTTCCAGCTTGGTCAGGCCCGAGTCGGCCAGCATCAGCTCGTTGTAGAGCGCGGTGAAGCTGTCGAGCTTGGCGATGTCAAAGGCATGCGCCCTGAGCACGTTTGGCACCATGCCAAGTTTTTCTTCGCAGATGTCGAAATATTTCTGCGTCTTCTCGGGCAGCGGATCGACCATTGGCAGGTCGAGAGCGGTCGGCAGGTCCTTCGTCATGTCGCGGCCTCTGTCTTGATGCGGTAATGGTACTGTCCCACGCATTCGAAGCCGAGGGAAGCATAGAGCCCGTTGGCCGCAGCGTTGTCTTGAAGGCACAGCACCGCCATCCACTGCGCGCCGTTGTCCTGCGCCCAGATCGCCGCGCGGCGCATCATCCATTTGCCCAGCCCCTTGCCACGGTAGGCGGGTCGGATCTCCAGCGCATGGACCATGGCGATATCCTCGTGAATGCCGCAGAATCCGGTTCCCGCAGGCTTGTCGGCCAGCCGCCCGAGAATGCCGGTCTTGGGGCCCTTGACCCGGTGCATCACCCGCAGCCGCGCCGGGCCGATGCCCGCTTCGGCCCAAAGCTCGCGCATGATCGCCAGCGGCTCCCAGACGGCAAAGGTCATCACGCGCGGCATGTCCTCGGGAATCAGCGCGGCCACCGGCAGCACCCACAGGTTCACCGGGTCGATCAGATCGTAGCCGGCTGCGTCGAGGGCATCGTCAAGGCGCCGCTCGCCTGCGCGCAGCATGAACAGCGCGTCCTGCCCCAGCAGGCGCATGGCGGTTTCGGCGGCGGCAAGATCGTCCGGGGTCCACGCGCCGGTTGCGGTGGCGCAGGACACCCGCTTGCCGCCGCCATCGCCCTCGCGCAATGTCCACGGCCCGGCGGTGACAGCGCGCGCGCAGGGCCATGTGCCGTCGATGGCCTCGTAAAGCCGGGGCAGCGCCGGGGTCATGCGGGGAACAGTTCCGCCAGCCGCATCATCGCCGCGTCGACCCGCGCGCCATCCTGTCCACGGATCACGATGTTGGCGCCGTAGATGCCATCCTTCTGAAACGGGTAGGAGCCGATGGACAGGTCGGCATATTCCACCGCCAGCTTGCCGAGCGGGCCGGCAATCTCGCCTTCGCCGCGCTGGATGCGCAGGGTCTGCGACAGCAGCGGAGCGCCGCCCGTCAGCGTCGGCAAGACGCTGGCCAGCATCGCCTCGAACACGGCGGGCACCCCGGCCATCACATGCACATTGGCAATGATGAAGCCGGGCGCGACCGATACCGGGTTGTCGATCAGCTTTGCCCCGTCGGGGATACGCGCCATGCGCTGGCGGGCCTCGTTGAACTCGCTGCCTTGCCGGTCGTAATGGGCATGCAGTAGCTGATAGGCATCTTCGCGCACGCCGATGGGCGTGCCAAAGGCGGCGGCGACGCAATCGGCGGTGATGTCGTCATGGGTCGGCCCGATCCCACCCGAGGTGAAGACGCTGCCATAGGCGGCGCTCAGCGCCTTGACGGTGCTGGTGATCGCCTCGGGGTCGTCGGCGATGAACCGGACCTCGCGCAGGTCGACGCCGATCTTGGTCAGCTCCTGCGCAAGGTAGTGCATGTTGGAATCGCGGGTGCGGCCTGACAGGATCTCGTCTCCGATGACGATCATGGCGGCGGTGGGGTTGGTCATGGCGCTGCCCTCCTTGGCGCTTGTTCTGCAATGGTATAGGCCCACGCCATGCGCTTTCAAACCCCGCTCGTGCCCGCCACCCTGATCCGCCGCTACAAGCGCTTCCTCGCGGATGCGCGGCTTGACGACGGGCGCGAGATTACCGCTCATGTCGCCAACCCCGGCGCGATGACCGGGATGAAGGAGATCGGCACGCGGATCTGGCTTGAACCCAACGACGATCCCAAGCGCAAACTGAAATATACATGGCGGCTGGCCGAGGTGGGCGGTGCCTTCATCGGCGTCGATACCAGCGTGCCGAACCGGATGCTGCGGGCAGCGCTTGAACGCGGTGTGCCGGGGTTGGAGGGCTATGCGACGGTGCGCCCCGAGGTCCGCTACGGCGAGAACAGCCGCATCGATTTCCTGCTTGAGGGCGGTGGTGTCCCTGCCTGGGTCGAGGTGAAATCGGTCACGCTCAGCCGAACGCGCGGCCTTGCGGAGTTCCCCGACACGGTGACGACGCGCGGCGCAAAGCATCTGGCCGAGCTGGCGATCCGCGCCGAGGCGGGGGAGCGGGCGGTGATGCTGTATCTCGTGCAGCGCACCGATTGCACCGCGGTGAGCCTCGCCGCCGACATCGACCCGGCCTATGCGCGCGCCTGGGCGCAAGCCACGGAAAGAGGCGTCGAAACCCTCGCCTTTGGCTGCGACATTACGTCAACGTCTGTGTTCCTTGGCGCGCCGCTGCCCTTCCACCCCTGCGATTAATGCACATTCCTTGCAGGCAAGGGGCGTCAGGGGCGGCTCTCCACTGGCATCTTCCACCCTTTACGTCTAAATAGATGACCAACACGCAGACGGAGCGCGCAGCCTTGAGACATGACACCGGCCGCCTCACACGGGACGGTATCCGCATTCACGAAGCAGATGATTTCGCCGGCATGGCGAAGGCAGGAGCTGTCGCGGCCAAGATCCTCGACGATCTTGTGCCGCACGTCTTTCCCGGCCAGACAACCGGCGGGCTCGAGGCGATCATCCGCGAACTGGTCGCGGCCAGCGGATCGACGTCGGCCACCATCGGCTACAAGGGCTATCAGCACGCCAGCTGCATTTCGGTGAATCACGTGGTGTGCCACGGGATTCCCGGTAGCAAGATCCCCAAGTGGAAGAATGACACCCATTCGCGCACCGATGATGCGCTGTATGACGGCGATATCCTAAATATCGATGTCACGGTGATCGTCGATGGCTGGTTCGGCGATACCTCGCGGATGTATGTCGCAGGAGAGGCGAAACCCTTTGCCGCGCGGCTGATCCAGGTGACCCATGACGCGCTGATGATCGGCATTGATACGGTCAAACCGGGCAAGACCTTCGGCGATATCGGCCACGCCATCCAGAGCTTTGTCGAGGGCCATCGCATGTCGGTGGTACGAGATTTCTGCGGCCATGGCCTTGGGCGGGTGTTCCACGCCGCGCCCAATGTACTGCATTATGGCCGCCCCGGAACCGGGCCGGTGCTCGAGGAGGGCATGTTCTTCACCATCGAGCCGATGGTGAACCTCGGCCGTCCCGAAACCAAGGTGCTCAAAGACGAGTGGACGGCGATCACCCGCGACAAGCACCTGTCGGCACAGTTCGAGCATTCGGTCGGTGTGACCTCTGACAGGGCCGAGATCTTTACGCCGTCTCCGGGTGGGCTGTTCTATACCCCAGCTTCGGCATAGGCGCAGAGAGCAGAGGGGGGCCAGCCCCCCGCCTTCGGCTCCCCCCGGAGTTTATTCAGCAAGATGAAGATGGGCGCGGCGCCTTGTCTTCATCTTGCCGAATAAACTCCCGCCGGAGGCTGGCCGACCATTGCGGACAGGCGCTGAGATTTGGGGAATCTCACTGCGTCCAGAGTGCCTGAGCGGAGCAGTCGCTGCGGCTCTGGCGTATGACATGGGCAGCGCCGGAAATCGGAAAGTGGTTGCAAAATACCGCCAGGTGGCCGATCGACAGCCATGTCGAGCAGGTGGCGGTGGCTCGTCACGGTTCGGGCAACGTAGATGTCGAGACCTTTGTACCGGTCCGGGTGGGCAAGGCTAATGGGGTCGTGATTCATCGCGGCGCCGGTGATGAGGCGCTGTTTATCGTTTGAGTCGATCACAAGGCTCGTGTGGTCGGGGGCGGGTGCAGGAGGCAAACGCGACGCCATCTGCGGCGGTTGTGTTCCGCGTGCTGGCACGAATTGCGGCATCTCTGGATCGACGCTCGCTGCGAATTCGTCCTGCATCCAACAAGCTGATCGAAGCCAGTTGTCGTATCCGAAAGGATTGCCTCGTCTAAATCGTTTTGGATGCTCCAGATGTGGGCGGGCCGGGCGTGGGTGATGCTGGCAGGTGCGGTTCGGGACGGTGATGCTGCCCTCTCATGTCGCGAACGGATACATACGATATTGTCCTCGACATGCACCGCGCCCGGCGAGTCCTCTCATCGGGTGCGCAGCACCGTGACATGGGTGTCGCCATAGCGCCGAGTATCCAGCGGCTCGAAGCCTTCGGGGGCGTGTTGAGGTGCGTTTTCTTCCCAGACCACCAGCGTTTCGGCGGCGAGCCAGCCGCCGGTGCGGGCCGCGTCCAGGGCTTTGGCCCCCAGCGCCTTGCCGTAGGGAGGGTCGAGAAACACCAGCGTTGCGGCAGTGTCTGTCGGTGGCAGGCGCGTCGCATCGCGGGGGATCACGCTCGTCTGCCGGTCGCAGCCAAGCAGCCGGATGTTCTCGCGCAGGATGCTCAGAGATTTGCGCCCGTCGTCGACAAAGGTGCAGGATGCCGCCCCGCGCGACAGGGCCTCGAGCCCCAGCGCGCCGGTGCCCGCGAAAAGGTCGAGCACCACGGCATCCTCGAAAGGATCGCCAAAGCGGCCCCCGGCGAGCATGTTGAACAGGCTTTCGCGGGTGCGGTCGGTGGTCGGGCGCAGATGCGCTTTTGGGTCACCCTTGCCGACGGATGTCAGGGCGCGGCCGCGCCAGTCTCCGGCGATGATCCTCACTTGAGCAGCGACTTGAGGTCGGTGGCCGGGTCTGCCACGGCGTCCGGGTCGGGGGATTTTCCCGCTTCGATCAAACGCTTGCCCACCATGTAAGCGCGTGGGTCGTTCATCGCGTCCAGCGCCAGCAACGTTGCGCCCGCGTAGTACCAGTGCGAGCAGGTGCCCTCGCCCTTGCGCACGGCCAAGCGATCGTAGCCGTTGTTCAGCCCGGCGATCTGCAGCTTGACGTCGTATTGATCCGACCAGAACCACGGCTTTGCCTCATACGCCCGTCCGGCCCCAAGGATGTTGTCCGCCACCAGTTCCGCCTGATCGATGGCATTGCCGACGCTTTCCAGCCGGATCTGCGCGCCCTTGTGCGGGAAGGAGGCGCAATCGCCCGCTGCCCAGACATTCGGAGCCGATGTGCGGCCGGTGGCATCGGTGCGGATGCCGTTTTCGATGGCGATGCCGGCCGCTTCGGCCAGTTCCACCTCGGGCACGATGCCGACGCCGGCGATGACGAAATCGACGGGCAGCTTGGTGCCATCGGTCAGTTCTGCCGCCTCGACCCGGCCCGCGCCGGTCAGGGCACCAAGGCCGACGCCTTCGCGGATGTCGACCGCATGCGCGCGGTGCAGGGCACGGAAGAAATCCGCCGTCTCGGGAGCGGCGACTCGCTGCAGGATGCGCTCTGCCATTTCGACCAGCGTCACCTTGAGCCCGAGCTTTGACGCCACCGCTGCTGCCTCCAGACCGATATAGCCGCCGCCGACGATCAGCACCCGCGCGCCCTTGGTGAACCGGGGCGCCATTGCATCAACATCGGCCAGCGTGCGCACGACGCAGACGCCATCCAGCGTGCCGCCGATGGCTGCGGGTAGGCGGCGCGGCTCAGACCCGGTGCAGAACACCAGATCGTCCCAGCCGATCATCTCGCCATTGGCGATCAGGGTGCGGGCCGACAGGTCGATGGCGGTGACCGGCGTGCCCAGCATCAGCTCGATCCCTTGCGCTTCGTAGAAATCGCGCGGGCGCAGGTAAAGCCGCTCTTGGTCCATTTCACCCAGTAGATAGGCCTTGGACAGGGGCGGGCGCTGGTAGGGGGGCACGGCTTCGGCGCCGATCACGGTGATTTCGCCGTCGTGCCCCTTTGCGCGCAGGCGCGCCACCAGTGAGGCCGCTGCTTGGCCCGCTCCGATCACAACAACTTTGCCCATCCGTTCGCCTCTTCGAAAATTCGTTTGTATGTCCGGGCGGAGCCTATAACCGTGGGCGTCGGAAACGCAACGCACAGGAGACGATGCACATGGCAATCACCAAGGGAGATACGCTTCCGGGGGCAACCCTCGTGAAGATGGGCGAGGACGGGCCGCAGCAGGTCAAACTGGATGACGTGACCAAGGGGCGCAAGGTGGTGATCTTTGCCGTTCCCGGCGCCTATACCCCGACCTGCTCGGCGGCACATGTGCCCAGCTTTATCCGGGTCAAGGACCAGCTGGCCGAAAAAGGCGTGGACGAGATCGTCTGCCTGTCGGTGAACGATCCCTTCGTGCTGAAGGCATGGGGCGAATCGACCGGCGCGACTGAGGCGGGGATCACCATGCTCGGCGATCCCGAAAGCAGCTTCACCAAGGCGATCGGCATGGATTTCACCGCGCCGCCCGCGGGCCTGATCACCCGGTCCAAGCGCTATGCGATGCTGGTCGAGGATGGCACCGTGACGATTCTGCACGCCGAAAACAGCCCCGGCGAATGCGACATCTCGGCCGGGGAAAGCCTGCTCGCCGCGATGTGATGACAAAGCCGGTCGCGCGGGCAGTCGCGCGACCGGCCTGCATGGATCAGCCCTTGCGGCGACGCCTGACAGAACCGGCAGCATTGCCCCTGCTGGCAGGGGAGCGGCGTGTAGGCGTTCACGCCAACTTCATTGACATGGTGGGCGGTGGTCGGCCTATGATCGGCAATGCTTGTGTCGCTGATCGGTGCGCTATAGGGCCGGGCGGTGCGAACCTTGGCGATCAGATGTCATCGTCACTGGTTGTGCCGCCGGGTTCGGGCGGTGCCGCGCGACCGCTATAGGCGCGGCTCGACAGTTGCACCGAATTTCCCGACGGATCCTTTGTATTGGCGAAGCTGTAGCCATCGGCGTGGTGGATCGCGCCGAATTCCAGCCCGCGCGCCTTGGCCGCATCGCAGGCGGCGTTCACGTCGGGCACGTCGAACACCAGTTTGACCAAAGACTGACCGCCTCTTTGCCCCTTCGACGCCGGGTGCAGCAGGATCGCCGCCCCCTGTCCGGGCGGGCGCAATTCGACGATGCGATCGCCGGGAAGCCGCACCGCCTCATAGCCGAAATGAGCGCTATAGAACGCCATCATCGCGTCGGTCTTTCTGGTGTAGATCACCAGACGGCCAAGCTGCGGTGTCATCCGGCGCGCCGCAGATCCGCGATCATGGCATCGATGTCGCCGCCGCGGCGGTCGAGCATCGAGCCGATCTCGGTGCGTTCGGTCAGCAGCATGTTGACGCCTTCGACATACAGGTTGAAGAACTTGCCCGATTTTTCGCCGATGAAGAAGGTTACGTCAAAGGGCGACTGGCCGCGTAGATAGGCCAAGGTCGACACCTGATAGGCGTTCTTGACCGACTTGGTGCCCTGTACGTCGATGCGCCCGCCGATGAATTTGCGGAACTGCTTGCCATACTTGCGCGAGATGTAGCTCGAGAAGGCCTCGGTAAAGGCTTTCTTCTGGGCAGGGCTGGCCCTGCGTGCCTCGACGCCCATGGCGTAGGCGGCGATATAGGGCATGTCGCCGTAGCTGCGGAAGATCTGCTCGAACTGCGCGATCAGCTTCGCCTCGCTCGCGCCAGAGCCGATTGCCGTGTTGATGTCACCGACCAGCCTATCCACCAGCGCCTCGGCCTGTGCGGCGCTGGTGGCGTGCGCCGGGGCACCGATCAGCGTAAGGGCCACGGCCGAAACCGCACCGGTGATCATCGCCCGCCGTGTCATGGTGCTGCCTGAAAATGCGCGCATCAGAATCCCTCCGTATCGATGGCTTCGGGGTCGATATAGCCCGCCCCGCCCGCGGATTCATCCCCAAGCTCATAGCGTCGGTTCTGCAAATAAATCGTGCGTGATTGCGCGTAGCTGTCGGCCGAGCCGTAGAGCATCTCGTCGATCTGGTCGGCATATTCCGACCGGTCGAGCACCCGTTCCGCCAGACGCACGCCGGTTGCGGTGTAGCGCGCGTTCGGCGGCAGCACGTAGCTCAGCGGGTTGGTGAAGATGTCGACGAACATGCCCACCGCGTCGCGTTCGGTGCTGGGGCCGAGGACGGGCAGTTCGATATAGGAGCCTTCGGGCAGCCCCCAGACATGCAGCGTTTCGCCGAAATCGCTTTCGTCTTCGGGCAGGCCCATGGCCTCGGCGGGGTCGAGCAGGCCCAGCAGGCCGACGGTGGCGTTGATGGAGAACCGGGCGGTGTTGCGGGTGGCGCGCCCGAGGCGAAGCTGCAACAGCTGGTTGACCACCGTTTGCGGCAAGGACACGGTGTCGGCCATGTTCTCGATCCCGGCGCGCACCGGCAGCGGCACAGAGCTGCCAGCGCTTCCGGCGCCCGACAGCGCGGTGTCGAGCCGCTTGTTGAAGGCGTGTACCCGCCGGTTCGGGCCTTCCTGCGGATCAAAGATGCCGTCCGGGGCCTCGCCGGGGCCGGGGTTGGCGCAAGCGGCAATAAGGCTTACAAGCGCAAGACAGGCGATGGGGCGCAGGCTGGGCAATTCCTGACCTCCTTGATTTGATGCTGGTACAGGCAAAGCCGGAAGATGTAGGCTCTGCTTAGTTGCTGGCACATGAAAGGCCAAGGGATACGGGCCGATTTCGCCTTCCGTGCGATGGCCTCGTGATGAAGTGTCTGTTAATTGTATTTTCGCTTTCGGCTGACAGGGTCGCCGGAGCGCGGAGAGGGTCCGGGAATGGCGAACATGCAACGCAAGGATGGCGGGCGCGACGAGCTTCTGGCGGCCCGAAAGCAGGGGCGGCCATTCTATTGGTTCGTCGGGATCTTCAGTTTTCTGGTGAACGCCCTGATGCTGACGGGGCCGCTGTATATGCTTCAGGTCTACGATCGGGTGCTTGGCTCGCGGTCCGAGGCGACGTTGCTGGCGCTGACCGTGCTCGTGGTGTTCCTGTACTCCATGATGGGGGTGCTCGATTACGCCCGCGGGCGGATCATGGCGCGGGTCGCCGCGCGGTTTCAGGCACGGCTCGACCTGCGGGTGTTTGACGCGGTGATGCGGCGCGCAGCGGTCAAGCCAGACGAGCTGTCGGTCACCGGGCTCAAGGATCTTGAATCGGTGCAGCGGCTGATGTCGTCGCCGGTGCTGATGGCATTTTTCGACATTCCGTGGACGCCGCTGTTCGTCGCGGCGATCTTCATTTTTCACCCGTGGCTGGGCTTTCTTGCCGTTGGTGGCGGGCTGGTTCTGGTGGCCGTGACGCTTCTGAACCAAGGGCTTAGCCGGGACCCGACGCTGAAATCCAATCAGGCGATGATGCGGGCCGAACAAAGCTCGGAACAGATCCGCTCCGAGGCCGAGATGGTGCAGTCTCTGGGCATGCGTGCGGCGGCGTTCAAGCGCTGGCACAAGGCGCGCTCGGCGGCGCTGAGCGGGCAGATCAACAGCGCGGATATCGTAGGCACCTTCACCGTCACCACCAAGACCTTCCGACTGTTCCTGCAATCGGCGATGCTGGGCCTCGGCGCATATCTGGTGCTTCAGGGGGAATTGACGGCGGGTGCGATGATCGCGGGGTCGATCCTGATGGGCCGGGCGCTGGCCCCGATCGAGCTGCTGATCGGCCAGTGGCCCGCAGTGACGCGGGCGCGCAAGGGCTGGGACAATCTCGCGCAGCTGCTGTCCGAGGTGCCACCCGAAGAGGCGCGCCTACCGCTGCCCAAGCCACAGGCATCGCTTGAGGTATCGCAGCTTACCGTGGTGCCGCCGGGCGATCATCAGGCGGCGCTGCGGCTGGTCAGCTTCACGCTCAACCCCGGCCATGCGCTGGGAGTGATCGGATCCTCCGGGGCCGGGAAATCGACGCTGGCACGGGCGATCACCGGCGTTTGGCGGCCCGCGGGTGGCAAGATTCGCCTCGACGGTGCGTCTTTGGAACAATATGGGCAGGATCTTGGCCAGCATATCGGCTACTTGCCGCAACGGGTGACCCTGTTCGATGGCACGATTGCCGAGAACATCGCCCGTCTGCTGGAAAACCCCGATCCCGAAGCAATCGTTGCCGCCGCCCGCAAGGCAGATGCGCATGAGATGATTCTCAAGCTGCCCGACGGGTATGACACCCGCGTCGCGGCTGCCGGAGGGCGGCTCTCGGGCGGGCAGATGCAACGTATCGGCCTTGCGCGGGCGATGTATGGCGACCCGATGATCCTTGTGCTCGACGAGCCGAATTCGAACCTCGACAATGAAGGGTCCGAGGCGGTGAACCGCGCCATCCGCACGATGAAGGACGAGGGCAGGTCGGTGATTATCATGGCGCACCGTCCGTCGGCGATTCGCGAGTGCGACATGCTGCTGATGCTGGAAAACGGCGCACGCGCGGCGTTTGGCCCCAAAGAAGAAGTGCTGCGCTCGATGGTCAAGAATCACGATCAGATCAGCCGCAGTGCCGGCCACGGAGGTGTGCGATGAGCGATGACGGTTTCTCGACCCGGTTGCCAATGACGCTGGGCCTTGTCGCGCTGGTGGTGCTGATCGGTGGCTTCGGCACATGGGCGGCGACGACGCAGATTTCAGGGGCCATCGTCGCGAGTGGCCAGATTCAGGTCGAACGCAATCGACAGGTGGTGCAGCATCCCGATGGCGGCGTGGTGTCCGAAATCCGTGTGGACGAGGGGGATGTGGTGGAGGCGGGCGATGTCATGGTCCGGCTCGACCCGACGCTGCGCAAGTCGGAACTGTTGATCATCGAAGGGCAGTATTTCGAACTTCTGGCCCGAGAGGCCCGTTTGACGGCGGAACGCGATGGCAAGGAAGAGCTCATCTTCAACGAAGAGCTGCTGGCCCGCGCCGAGGTTGACGACGAGGTCGCTGAACTGGTCGAGGGACAGCGCAACTTGTTCTTTGCGCGGCTTGAATCACTGTCAGGGCAGACCGAGCAGCTTGCAAAGCGGTCTGAACAGATCGGGAGCCAGATCGAAGGGATCGAGGCGCAGATCGCCGCCATGTCCGAACAGCATGACCTTATCCAGAAAGAGTTGACCGACCAGCAGTCGCTGCTTGACCGCGGGCTGGCGCAGGCCAGCCGGGTGTTGAGCCTGCAGCGCGAAGCGGCCCGCCTTGCCGGTCAGCAGGGTGACCTGGTGGCGCAGAAGGCCCAAGCCGAAGGCCAGATCACCGAGATCGACATTCAGGTTCTGGGGCTTCAGACCCAGCGCATCGAAGAAGCGATCACCACTCTGCGCGACATGCGGTATCGCTTTCGTGAACTGGCCGAACAGCGGTTGTCGCTGCTTGAACAGCTCAAGCGAATGGAAATCACCGCCCCGGTGTCGGGTGTGGTCTACGGCCTCACTGTCTTTGCACCACGCTCGGTGATTCGCGCCGCCGAGCCGGTGCTTTATGTGGTGCCGCAGGACCGTCCTCTGGTGATTCAGGCCAATATCGATCCGATCCACATCGACCAGACCCATGTCGGTCAAGAGGTGTTGCTGCGCTTTGCCGCGCTCGACCAGCGCACCACGCCCGAACTCTTCGGCAAGGTGACTCGGATCTCTGCCGATGCCTTCACCGACGAAGCCACCAAGGTCAGTTATTACCGGGCCGAGATCGTGCTGCCGGAAGGCGAGGTCGAGAAACTGCCCGAGGGGTCGTCCCTGATCCCCGGTATGCCGGTCGAGGCGTTTCTGCGCACCGAAGATCGCACGCCGCTGGCCTATCTGATCAAGCCCTTCGCCGTTTATTTCAGCAGGGCATTGCGGGAGACCTGACCTCTCGAAGGGGTGTTTCCATCCGTGCGCAACGCGGCTAGCGTCGCGCACGGACTGCAACCCAGGAATTTCGCCATGACCGACATCGACTCCCGCCTTTCCGAGCTTGGACTGACCCTTCCCGACGCGCCCGCGCCGGCGGCAAACTATGTGCCCTACGTGATCAGCGGCAGCACTGTTTTTGTTTCGGGGCAGATCAGCCAGGGGCCGGACGGCCTGATCAAGGGCAAGCTTGGCGAGGGCATGACCACCGAAGACGGTGCAAAAGCCGCTGCCAGCTGCGCGCTGGCCCTGCTTGCACAGGCCAAGGCGGCCTGCGGCGGTGACTGGACCAAGCTCAAGCGCGTCGTCAAACTGACTGGTTTCGTCAACTCGACCGGCGATTTCACGGAACAGCCCAAGGTCATCAACGGCGCGTCGGACCTGCTGGTCGCGGTGCTGGGCGACGCGGGCAAGCATTCGCGCTCGGCGGTATCTGCCGCGTCGCTGCCGCTGGGCGTTGCGGTTGAAATCGAAGGCATCTTCGAGCTGAACTGATGCAGCTGCCCGCCGCCTTTCTCGACCGACCGATCGCTCACCGCGCGTTGCACAACACCCAGCGTGGCCGCCCCGAGAACTCGATCGAGGCGATTTCCGCCGCGATCCAGGCCGGATACGGCATCGAGATCGACCTTCAGCTGTCGAGCGACGGCGAAGCGATGGTGTTTCACGATTACGACCTCTCCCGCCTTACGACGCAGACGGGGGCGGTCCGCGACCGCAGCGCGGCGCAGCTGGCGACGATCCAGCTGCGCCACGGGCAAGAGCGTATTCCGACCCTCGCGCAGGTGCTCAAGCTGGTGGCGGGCAAGACTGCGCTTCTGATCGAGGTCAAGGATCAGGATGGCGCGATGGGTCCTGATGTCGGGGCGCTTGAAGCCGCCGCGGTGCGGGCGCTTGACGGTTATATCGGGCCGGTGGCGCTGATGTCGTTCAACCCGCATTCGGTGGCGGCGCTGGCGCGGATGGCGCCCGGGCTGCCGCGCGGCCTTACGACTTGCGCATGGGATGCGGATGACTCGCCATTGGTGCCCGCAGCCACCCGCGCCAGCCTGCGGGAGATTCCCGATTACGACCGTGTCGGCGCCTGTTTCATCAGTCACGACCGCCGGGATCTGGCGCGCCCGCGCGTCGCCGAGCTTCAGCGCGACGGTGCCGCAGTGCTGTGCTGGACGGTCCGCTCGCCCGAGCAGGAGGCAGAGGCGCGCAAGGTGGCTCAGAACATCACCTTCGAGGGATACGAAGCTTGAACGCCACGCCATCGGGGCCAGATTGGAGTCCGGAGGCGCTTGCATGACCAGCCACGACCCGACCCCTACGATTGCCGTCAACGTCCTGACCTCGCTCGACCAGATCGCGCAAGCGGACTGGGACGCCTGCGCCTGTCCCGAAGCCGCTGACGGGCGGGCCAATGACCCTTTTACCACGTGGCGTTTCCTGCACGCGCTCGAAGCCTCGGGGTCGGTCGGGCGCGGCACCGGGTGGGAGCCGCACCATCTTGTGGCCGAGCAGGATGGCAAGATCATCGCCGTCGCGCCGCTTTATGCCAAGGGGCACAGTCAGGGCGAATACATCTTCGATCACAACTGGGCCCATGCGTTTGATCAGGCCGGCGGGCGCTATTACCCCAAGCTTCAGATTGCGGTGCCCTTTACCCCCGCCACCGGGCGGCGGTTTCTGGTCAAACCCGGGCACGAGGTCACCGGACTGTCGGCGCTTGTGCAAGGCGCGGTGCAGTTTGCCTCGGAGAATGGCGTCAGCTCGCTGCACGCCACCTTTTGCACAGAGGCCGAGGCCATCGCGGGCGAACAGATGGGGTTGATGCGGCGGACCAGTCAGCAGTTTCATTGGGAAAACAACGGCTACGCGGATTTTGACGGCTTTCTGAGCAGCCTCAGCAGTCGCAAGCGCAAGGCCATCCGCAAGGAACGCCGCACGGCGCAGGAGTTTGGCGGCGATATCCGGATGCTCACCGGGGCGCAGATCGAGCCAGACCATTGGGATGCCTTCTGGCGGTTCTATCAGGACACTGGCGCGCGCAAATGGGCCACGCCCTATCTGACCCGTGCGTTTTTCGAGATCGCCCATGACACATTGAAAGACGACATCGCGCTGGTGATCGCCGAGCGCGGCGGCACGCCCATCGCCGGGGCGCTGAACTTCATCGGGCGCGAGACACTTTATGGCCGCTATTGGGGCTGTATCGAAGATCATCCCTGCCTGCATTTCGAGCTGTGCTATTATCAGGCCATCGACTTTGCCATCGCCCGGGGGCTGAAGCGGGTCGAAGCCGGGGCGCAGGGCGAACACAAGCTGGCGCGCGGATACCTGCCGGTGCAGACCCATTCGCTGCACTGGATCGCCGACCGGGGTTTCGCCAGCGCCGTCGAGCGCTATCTAGAAGAAGAGCGCCGCGCGGTGGGGGAGGACATCGAGATCCTCACCGCCTATGGCCCCTTTCGCAAAACCCGCAGGGACGAACAGCCATGACTGAAAAACTCTCGGAGACCGCCCGCGAAACCAT
The DNA here is from genome assembly GCF_030547555.1 of Salipiger sp. 1_MG-2023. Classification (NCBI taxonomy): domain Bacteria; kingdom Pseudomonadati; phylum Pseudomonadota; class Alphaproteobacteria; order Rhodobacterales; family Roseobacteraceae; genus Salipiger; species Salipiger sp. 1_MG-2023. The sequence goes on from NZ_JAUOQN010000023.1 coordinate 34,188, forward strand.
TCTTGCCCCTCTGTTGGACAACGGCTGGCAGATGAACGAAGATCGTGACGCCATTGAAAAGACCTTTGTCTTCGGCGGGTTCATCGAGGCGTTTTCATGGATGACCCGCGCCGCCATGTGGGCGGAGAAGTGGAACCATCACCCCGAATGGACCAATGTCTACAACAAGGTGACGGTGCTGCTGACGACGCATGATGTGGGCGGGCTGTCATCGCTGGACGCCAAGCTGGCGCGCAAGCTGGATCTGCTCTGAGCCAGCGTCTGCTGACGGGGGCGTGAAGGCCCTGCTCATTGCGTGTTCAGGGATCGCAAGCTAGGCTCCCCGCAACGAAATCGGAGGCGACAGGCATGGGATCGAAGGTTGGAACGCTGCGCGGGGCAGGGCTTGCGCTGGCCGTGATGGCAGGGCTCGCGGGGCCTGCTGCGGCCAACAGCCTTTCGGGCGGCTATCTGGCGGCCCGGCAGGCAAGCTTCCTTGGCGACTTCAAGGCGGCGGCGGAATACTACGGCCGGGCGCTGATCTTCGACCCGGGCAACTCTGCGCTGCGCGAACGGGCGGTCTATGCCAATCTTGCGCTCGGCAATGTGCCGCAGGCGGTGACGCTGGCCGACAACCTGTCGCAGGACGGATTCCAAAGCCAGATCGGCCACATGGCGCAGGTGGCACAGCTTTCCAAGGACGGCGATTACAACGGGCTGATCGACCGTATCGACAGCGATACCGCGATCGGGCCGCTGGTCGATGGGCTGGTTCGCGCGTGGTCCGAACTTGGTCGCGGCGACATGCGCGCTGCGCTGGCCGCCTTTGATGCGCTGGGCCAGCAGCAGGGGCTGAGCACCTTCGCCGAGTATCATCGCGCCTTTGCGTTGGCCTCGGTCGGTGATTTCGAAGGTGCGGAGGCGGTGTTCGAAGCGCGGCGCGCTGGCTCGATGCAGCTGACACGGCGGGCGGTGATGGCTCGGGCTGAAATCCTCAGCCAGCTTGGGCGGCAGGCCGACGCGGTGACGATGATCACCGAGGGCTTCCCCGAACCGCGTGATCCCGCGCTGGAACTGATGCGGGGCAAGCTGATGGCCAATGAGGTGCTGCCGTTCACCTATGTGACCAATGCCCGCGACGGCATCGCCGAGGTGTTCTACACCCTCGCGGGTGCGCTTTCGAACGAGGCGAACGACGATTTCACCCTGCTTTATGCGCGGATCGCCGAATATCTGCGCCCGGATCATTCAGGGGCGATCATGATGACCGCATCGCTGCTTGAGGGGCTCGACCAGTACGATCTGGCGATCGAGACCTACAAGAAAGTGCCGGCCAGCGACCCCGATTATCACGCCGCCGAACTGGGCCGCGCCGATGCGCTGAGCGCCGCTGGCCGCGACGATGCCGCGATCGAGGTGTTGGAGCAGCTCGCCAAGACCCATGGCGGCGAGGCGACGGTGCAATCTGCGCTGGGGGATATGCTGCGCCAGCTTGAACGCTATGACGCGGCGGTCGATGCTTACACGCGGGCGCTGACGTCCTTCGATACCGAGAACCCGGCACAATGGTTCCTGTATTACGCACGCGGCATCAGCAACGAGCGGCGCGGCACATGGGATCAGGCCGAAGCGGATTTCCGCAAGGCGCTGGCGCTGAACCCCGGTCAGCCGCAGGTGCTGAATTACCTTGGATATTCGCTGGTCGAGCATCACGAAAAGCTCGACGAGGCGCTGGAGATGATCGAACAGGCGGTCTCGGCGCAACCGCAGAGCGGCTATATCGTCGACAGCCTTGGCTGGGCGCTGTACAAGCTTGGCCGTTACGATGACGCGGTGATGCATATGGAACGCGCCGCCGAGCTGATGGCGGTCGATCCGGTGGTGAACGACCATCTGGGCGATGTCTACTGGGCGGTCGGGCGCAAGAACGAGGCGCGGTTTCAATGGCAGCGTGCGCTCAGCTTCGTCGATTGGGAAAACGCCTCGGACGAGGTCGACCCCGAGCGCATTCGTGAAAAGCTGAAGGTTGGGCTGGATCAGGTGCTGGCCGAGGAAGGCAAGCCACCGCTCAGGGTCGCCAATGGCGGCAACTGAGGTCTTCGCCCCGGCGAAGATCAATCTTGCGCTGCATGTCACTGGCCGTCGGGCGGACGGGTATCATCTTCTGGAGTCGCTGGTCGCGTTTGCGCCGGTCGGAGATGTGGTGCAGATCGCGCCGGGAAACGGGCTGTCGTTGCGGGTCATCGGCCCCGAAGCGGCGGGCGTGCCATTGGATATGAGCAACCTCGCGCTGCGCGCGGCGGCGTTGCTTGGGCAGGACGCCGCGCTGACGCTGGACAAGCGGTTGCCGTCGTCGTCGGGCATCGGGGGGGGCTCCGCCGATGCAGCCGCCGCACTGCGCGGCATGGCGGCGCTGACCGGGCGCGAAATCGACGCGACGCAGGCGCTGGCGCTGGGGGCCGATGTGCCGATGTGCCTCGATCCGGTGCCTTTGCGGGTGGGCGGCATCGGCGAGCAGCTGACGCGGCTAAACCTGCCATCGGTGGCGGCGGTTCTGGTGAATCCGCGCCGCCCGGTGTCAACGCCCGAGGTCTTCAAGTCGCTGCAAAGCCGAGAGAATTCACCGATACCCGCGCTGCCGAAGCTGAGCGATGCGGCGGGCCTCATCGCGTTTTTGCGCACATTGCGCAACGATCTTGAAGCGCCAGCGATACGGGTCGAGCCGATGATCCGTATCGTGCTGAGTGCGCTTGGGGCGCAGCGTGGCTGCGGGCTGGCGCGAATGTCGGGGTCCGGGGCGACCTGCTTTGGCCTGTTCGCCCGTGAAGAGGACGCGCAGCGCGCCGCCGAACAGATCGGCCGGGAAAAGCCGGATTGGTGGGTCGCCGGCGGTCTGCTGGGCGATCAGTCACAGCAGGCAGCGCCCCGTATGACGCAACGCGCTCAGTAAAGCCGCGCCACCACGAAATCTGCCAGCTCGATCAGAACCTCGCGCAGGTCCGATGCGGGCAGGGCGCGCATGGCGATCTTTGCCGTCTCGGCCCATTCCAGCGCATCGTCGCGGGTGGCGGCCAATGCGCCATGGCGGTTCAGCAAGTCCAGCGCATGATCGAGATCGCCGTCGCGCTGGTCGCCCTTTTCGACGGTGCGTTTCCAGAAAGCGCGCTCGTCCTTGGATGCGGCGGCGATGGCCTTGATCAACGGCAGGGTCAGCTTGCGCTCGCGGAAATCGTCGCCGACATTCTTGCCCGTGGTCTTGCTATCACCCTGATAATCCAGCAGATCGTCGGCGATCTGGAAGGCGATCCCCAGCGCATCCCCATAGGTGTAGAGCGCCTGAATCAGCCCTTCGTCGACATCGGCGATCACGCCGCCAACCTCGGTCGCGGCAGAGAACAGCGCCGCGGTCTTGCCACGCACCACCTGTAGGTAGATTTCCTCGGTGGTCTTCAGATCCTGCGCCGCGGTCAGCTGCAACACCTCGCCTTCCGCGATGGTGGCGGCGGCGTTGGACAGGATGTTCAGCACCCGCAGGTTGCCCGGCTCGACCATCAACTGGAAGGCACGGGCAAACAGGTAATCGCCGACCAGAACCGAAGATTTGTTGTCCCACAGCAGGTTGGCAGTGGGCCGCCCGCGCCGCTGCTTGCTTTCATCGACCACGTCGTCGTGCAGCAATGTCGCGGTGTGGATGAATTCCACCGTCGCGGCGAGATGCACGTGAAACGGCCCCTCGTAGCCGCAGAGCCGTGCCGAGGCGAGCGTCAGCAGGGGCCGCAGCCGCTTGCCACCGGCGTCGACCAGATGTGCGGTAACCTCGGGAATGCGCGGCGCGTGTTTCGACGCCATACGCTGGCGGATCAGCGCATTCACCTCGGCCATGTCCTGGTCGAGCATCTCGGCGAGCCGGTCGTGCGGCTTTTTCATCGGCGTATCCAGACCCATCGGATCCCCATATTCCTTGCCCGAACAGGCTCGACAAGGCGGTGGCACTGTCCTTACATCCTGCCCATGGAAGAGCTTCTCAGAACCAACGACATAACGCTAATCCCGCTGGTGAAAACCCTTCTGGACGCCGAGGGTATAGACAGCTTCGAGCTGGACGTAAACATGAGCGTTCTCGAAGGGTCGATTGGCATATTGCCGCGCCGCCTGATGGTGCGGCGCGGTCTTGCGGATCAGGCGCGGCGCATCCTGCGACTGAACGGGGTGCGATTTGAGGGCTGAGCCCTTCGCCGATGCCGAACTGCGCCGCGATGCCTTTCTTGGTGGAAAGCTGCGGCTTTGGCAGCCGGTTTCGGGCTATCGCGCCGGCATCGATCCGGTGCTGCTGGCGGCAACGGTTCCGGCGCAGCCCTCGGAGAGCGTGCTTGAACTCGGCTGTGGCGGCGCGCCCGCGCTGTGCTGTCTTGGCGCGCGTGTGCCGGGGCTGCGGCTGGTCGGGCTGGAGATACAGCCTGCCTATGCGATTCTGGCGCGTCGCAATCTTGATGAGAACGGGCTGACCGGGCAGGTGTTCGAAGGCGATATCGCCGCGCCGCCCGAGGCGCTGCGGGCGCATTCCTTTGACCATGTCATCGCCAATCCGCCTTATTTCGACACCCATGCGCGAAGTTCCGCCGATGATCCCGGGCGCGAGCTGGGGCTTGCCGGGCCGCTGCCGCTGGCCCTCTGGGCGGCATTGGCGGCGCGACGGCTGAAGCCGCGCGGCAGTTTTACCGTGGTGCTGCGGATCGAAAAACTTCCAGAGCTGCTCGACGCGATGAAGCCTCTGGGATCGTTGGAAGTATGGCCTCTTTCACCGCGCGCCGGGCGCCCTGCGAAACTGTTTTTCGCCCGCGCTCGCAAGGGTGGCCGGGCGGCATTTCGCCTTCATCCGGCGCTGGCTCTACACGAGGGCGAGAGCCATCTTGCGGATGGTGAGGACTATTCACAGATCATAAGGGCGGCATTGAGAGAGGGCAAAGCGCTGCCTTTCCCGAAATGACCGCAACGTGTTGATGCATTCGTAAGGAATCTTTCAGCACTCTCGCAGCTGCGGCGTGACAGGAATCAAATGTTGTGCTGCACTGGAGGCTCAACCCAGCACTAGGAGGAAACAAATGAGCTTGAGTTCGCACCTGCAGGAACTGAAGAAGAAGCACCAGAACCTCTCTTCCGCTGTGGAACAAATGCAGCGGAGTCCCGGCACGAGCGACCTCCACGTCGCCGCGCTCAAGAAGCAGAAGCTGAAGATCAAAGAAGAGATCTCGCGTCTGAGCGGCCAGCTGCACTGATCTTCCCCAGATGAATGACACCCGGCCCGGCGGCGTTCTTGGGGCCGCCGGGCCGACCAGAACAAGCGGAACCGGCGCCCCGATCAGACCGGGGCGCCACTTGGGTCAGTACAGCGGCTCAAGCTTGGCTTGCAGGCTTTCCCTCAGATGTTCGTGCCGCAACGGCAGCTGAAGCGCCTCGCCAAGGCGTTCAGGCGGCTCATCACGGTCAAATCCGGGGCCGTCGGTGGCAATTTCAAACAGCACGCCGCCGGGGGTGCGAAAATAGATTGCCCAGAAATAATCGCGGTCGATCTGTTCGGTGACGGTCATGCCCTCTGCGATCATCGCGTCGCGCACCCGCAATTGTGCGTTTCGATCTGGCACCGAAAAGGCGACATGATGCACGCGCCCGGCGCCGTACCGCGCCCTTGGCAGATCGCTCTTGCGCAGATCGACGCTGTTCGCGCCATTGCCGGGCAGGCTGTAGCGGGTCACATCGCCTTCGCGGGCGATTTCAGTATAGCCAAGCGTCGTGAGCAATCGTGCTTCGGCGGCGATATCGGACAGGCGCAATTCGACAGACTGAAACCCGCGGATCGCGACCTCTGGGCCGATCTCGTCGGTGGCCCATGGAGTACGGGGATCGTCGCGCTCGACGAGGGCCAGCGCGTCCCCGTCGGGGCCGCTGACCTCTAGACGCCTTTCTCCGAAGCGGGTGTCGAGCGCTCCGCCCAGCCGCCCTTGCCAGAACGCTGCCGCGCCATTCGGTATGCTGAAGGCGGTGGTCGACACCTCGCCGGTGCCTTCGCGCCCGATCTTGGCGTTGGGGTGGGGAAAATAGGTCATCACACTGCCGGGCGTGCCCACCGCGTCACCATAATACAGGTGATAGACATCCGGGGCGTCGAAATTGACCGTGGTTTTGACGCGCCGCAGGCCAAGGGTCTGTGTCCAGAACGCATTGTTCGCCCGCGGGCTGCTGCCAAGCGCGGTGACGTGATGAAGCCCATTTACAAGCATGAGACGTCTCCTTTCCTACCTGAAGATAGGCTGGAAAGGCTGTGTGCACAGGCACAGTTGCGCGCTGGCGTGGTGCATCAGTGCACAAAAAACGCCCCGGACGGGCCAAGTCCGGGGCGTCTGGAAAGTGTCGGATCAGACGAAAAACTGACCGCCGTTGGCCGAAATCGTCGAACCGTTGATGAAGCCGGCGTCATCCGAGGCAAGGAACACCACGCAGCGCGCGATTTCCTCGGGCTCGCCGAGACGACCGGCCGGGATCTGTGCGATGATCGAGTCCCGCACCTTTTCGGGAACGGCCATGACCATCTCGGTCGCGATGTAGCCGGGGCAGATCGCGTTGGCGGTGATGCCGGCGCGGGCGCCTTCCTGAGCGAGCGACTTGATGATGCCCAGATCGCCCGCCTTGGTCGCGGCATAGTTCACCTGAGCGAACTGGCCTTTCTGACCGTTGATCGACGAAATGACGATGACACGGCCGAACTTGCGCTCGCGCATCCCCGGCCAGATCGGGTGAACGGTGTTGAACACGCCGGTCAGATTGGTGTCGATCACCTCTTTCCACTGCACGGGCGTCATCTTGTGGAAGGGCGCGTCACGGGTGATGCCCGCGTTGGCGACGACAACGTCGATCGGGCCAAGATCGGCCTCAACCTGAGCGATCCCCGCCTTGGAGGAGTCGTAATCCGCCACGTTCCACTTGTAGGTCTTGATGCCGGTTTCAGCGGTGAAGGCGGCGGCCTTTTCATCGTTTCCCGCGTAGGTCGCGGCCACGTCGTAGCCCGCAGCTTTCAATGCCTTGGAAATCGCCTCGCCAATGCCGCGGCTCCCCCCGGTGACCAATGCAACTTTCGCCATGATGTCCCTCCAGTCCGGCTTTATATCAATATCCGGTAACTTTGTTACTAATTAAAGTCAATGCGCGCAATCTTGTTGCGCACATCATTCGTCAGCGTGCGAGGCTGTCACGCCACGCATTTCCGCGCCACGAGGGCGTCATGGCGCGGATTCGGGCGCCCGATCAGGGGCGTTCGATGCACATGGCGACACCCATGCCGCCGCCGATGCACAGCGTGGCGAGGCCCTTCTTGGCGCCGCGACGCTTCATCTCGAACAGCAGGGTGTTGAGGACGCGTGCGCCCGACGCGCCGATCGGGTGACCGATGGCGATGGCGCCGCCGTTCACGTTCACGATCGACGGATCCCAGCCCATGTCCTTGTTCACAGCGCAGGCCTGAGCGGCAAAGGCCTCGTTCGCCTCGACGAGGTCAAGATCGGAGACCGACCAGCCAGCCTTTTCCAGTGCCTTGCGCGAGGCATAAATCGGGCCCACGCCCATGATCGACGGATCAAGACCTGCGGTCGCGTAAGATGCGATGCGGGCGATCGGCTCGATGCCGCGCTTTTCGGCTTCGTCGGCGGACATCAGCAGCACACCTGCGGCACCGTCGTTGAGCCCGGAGGCATTTGCAGCAGTGACCGTACCGTCCTTGGTGAAGGCGGGGCGCAGTTTCTGCATGCTTTCGAGCGATGCGCCGTGACGGATGTATTCATCCTTTTCGACGATGGTATCGCCCTTGCGGCCCTTGACGGTGAAGGGGATCACCTCGTCATCGAACTTGCCGGCTTTCTGTGCGGCTTCGGCCTTGTTCTGCGATGCCACTGCGAACTCGTCCTGCATCTCACGCGAGATCTGCCATTTTTCGGCGACGTTTTCGGCGGTCTGGCCCATGTGGTAGCCGTTGAATGCATCCCACAGGCCGTCCTTGATCATGGTGTCGATGTATTTGACATCGCCCATCTTGTAGCCGTTGCGCAGGTTCTGCGCATGGACCGACATCGACATGTTTTCCTGACCGCCGGCGCAGACGATGGAGGCATCGCCAAGCAGGATGTGCTGGGCACCAAGCGCCACAGCGCGCAGGCCGGACCCGCAGACCTGATTGATGCCCCATGCTGCGCTTTCCTGCGGCAGGCCTGCATTGATATGTGCCTGGCGGGCGGGGTTCTGGCCCTGAGCTGCGGTCAGCACCTGCCCGAGGATGGTCTCGGAAACGTCTCCCTTGTCGATCCCGGCGCGGGCGACAAGCGCTTCAAGCACGGCAGCGCCGAGGTCATGCGCGGGGGTGTTGGCAAAGCTTCCCCCGAAGCTGCCGACGGCGGTACGGGCCGCGGATGCGATAACGACATTCGTCATGGATTACTCCTCCAAGCATAAACTGACGAGGGAGGCTGCATCATAATAGGCAAGCCTCCCTTTTTGGGTCTTGCGCCCCATGCTTAGCGCGACCTTTCAGAGCGCGACAGGGGGTCTGGGAGGAAAGTAACCACTGGTAGCGCAAATGGTAGCGCAAATTTAACTCGTTGGGTCAGCCTTGTGCGCGTTCGCCTTCGGCAATGCGCCATTCAGGGGAAACCGTGGGCGCACCAAAATAGTAGCCTTGAAGGCAGTCGAGCCCAAGGTCGGTCAGGAAGCTGGCGTCGTCGGCACGTTCGACCGATTCGGCGACGGTGAACATGTCGAACTGTTCGGCGATGCTTAGAATGGCGCGGGCCATCACCTGATTGTCCGGATCCTCGGCGATGCCGCGGGTGAACGCACCGTCAATCTTGAGGATGTCGAAGGTGAAATCCTTGAAATGCCGCAGAGAGGAATAGCCCGCGCCGAAATCATCGACCGCAAAGGTTATGCCCTTGACCTGAAGGTTCGCCATGAAGGCCACTACCAGTTCGGGCACCAGCATGGCAGAGCTTTCGGTAATCTCGAGGATCAGCCGTTCGCCTATGGTCGGATTGCCAGCGAGCCCGCGCTGCAGCGTTTCTGTCCAGCGGGGATAGCCGATCGAGCGGGCCGACATGTTGATTGCAAGCCGCAGCGAGGGGACATGGGCCAGCTCGTTCAGCCCTTCCTCAAGCGCGATGCAATCGAGCATCCGGCCATATTCCGTGTCCTCTACCGCGCCAATGAAATCGCGGGCGGGAATGATGCGGCCGGTCTCGTCCAGCACGCGGACAAAGCCCTCGTGAAAGGCGGCAGTGCCCGGCCTGCGCGCCTGCACCACGGGCTGGAACGCAAGCAGCACCTGCTTGTGCCGGATCGCCATGCGCACGGTGTCCAGCATCGTCTTCTCGCGTTCTGTTACCGCGATATCGAGCGGGCTGAGCCTTGGTGTCCTGCCCTTTTTCTTGTCGCCCTGCATGGTCGTTTTCCCCGTGGTGCCGCCTGATCGAGGGGCATAGGCCCCGGTCCATACGCTACACTCGGTGCTCTCGCTTAACCGGTCGTAAAAGATCTCATTTGGAGCTAAATTCCCCGGCAAGGATCGCGCTGTTGACTCGGGCGAATGATGGCCCTATTAGCCGCCACTCGTTGGTGTTGGTGGCCCCCGCAAGGGGATGCCTGTCAGACCGGGGCGCCAAGCGCGATTCGTCGCGTGCAGGTCCGGGAAGAGGACAACGCCCTTTATCGCTGCGGCAAGGCCGGATGCGGGGTTGACTTGGAACGGTTGCATGGACACGCGTCCGCAACCCGAAAAGTGGGGTCCGGTTTCCGGAACCGGTTGCAGGGCCAATAATAAAGGAGATCAGACGGTGACCAAACGCACCTCTGCCAAGTACAAGATCGACCGCCGTATGGGCGAAAACATCTGGGGCCGCCCGAAGTCCCCGGTGAACCGCCGTGAATACGGCCCCGGCCAGCACGGCCAGCGCCGCAAGGGCAAGATGTCCGACTTCGGTCTGCAGCTGCGCGCCAAGCAGAAGCTCAAGGGTCACTACGGTGACATGACCGAAAAGCAGTTCCGCCGCATCTTCTCCGATGCCGAGCGCGCCCGTGGTGACACCGGCGAGCTGCTGATCGGCCTGCTCGAGCGCCGCCTCGACGCCGTCGTCTACCGCGCCAAGTTCGTGCCGACCGTGTTCGCTGCCCGTCAGTTCGTGAACCACGGCCACGTGTTGGTCAACGGCCGCCGCGTGAACATCCCGTCGTACCGCGTTCAGGAAGGCGACGTGATCGAGGTTCGCGAGAAGTCCAAGCAGCTCGCTCTCGTTCTGGAAGCCTCGCAGCTGACCGAGCGTGACGTGCCCGATTACATCGACGTCGATCACAACAAGATGGTTGCGACCTTCGTGCGCACCCCCGGCCTGTCGGACGTGCCCTTCGCCGTCCAGATGGAACCGAACCTCGTGATCGAATATTACGCTCAGAACTGATTTCGGTTCTGCATCGCGCTACGGAAGGCCGCTCCCTTTGGGGCGGCCTTTTGTTTTGCCTGTTTTGAAGGCAAAGGCCCCCGGCCCGGGTCTGCTTTGATATTTTACCAGTTGATAAAAAAATCGACCCATGGAAGCCTTGCCGTAACACAATAGGCAGCGGGAGGCGACCGATGGACGTTAAGGCTCTGGCCTCGGGGATCACCCCGGGGCGTCTGAACAAGGCAAGGATCGAGGCGGGGTTTGCCGATCTGCACCCGGCGCTCGATGATCACGAGGCGCTGGTGGCGGCGGACCGCTGCTATTTCTGCCATGACGCACCCTGCGCCACGGCCTGCCCGACGGATATCGACATTCCGCTGTTCATCCGCCAGATCGCGACCGGCACGCCCGAGGCGGCGGCGCGCACGATCCTGTCGCAGAACATTCTTGGCGGCATGTGTGCACGGGTCTGCCCGACGGAAACGCTGTGCGAAGAGGTCTGCGTGCGCGAGACCGCCGAGGGAAAACCGGTCGAGATCGGTCGCCTGCAACGCTACGCCACCGACGCGCTGATGGCGCAATCTGCCCATCCGTTCGAACGCGATGTGGCGACGGGCAAGCGCATCGCGGTGGTCGGGGCTGGGCCTGCCGGTCTGTCCTGTGCGCACCGGCTGGCGATGATGGGGCATGACGTGGTGCTTTTTGATGCGCGGCCCAAGCCGGGCGGGCTGAACGAATACGGCATTGCGGCTTACAAGAGCACCGAAGATTTTGCTGCCCGCGAGGTCGACTGGCTGATGGGTATCGGCGGCATCGAGCTGCGCTGCGGCATGGCGCTGGGGCGCGATCTGACGCTGGATTCTCTGCGGGCCGAGTATGATGCGGTGTTTCTCGGCATGGGTCTTGGCGGCGTGAATGCGCTTGGGGTTCCGGGCGATGACAAGAGCGGCGTCGTCAATGCGGTCGATTTCATCGCCGATCTGCGGCAGGCGGCGGATCTTGCGGCGTTGCCGGTGGGGCGCGACGTGGTGGTGATCGGCGGCGGCATGACGGCGGTGGATGCCGCCGTGCAGTCAAAGCTGCTGGGCGCGCTGAACGTCACCATCGTCTATCGTCGCTCGCAGGAGCGGATGGCGGCCTCGGTCTATGAACAGGATCTGGCGCAGGCCAAGGGCGTGCGGATCATCTGCAATGCCTCGCCGGTTGCGGTCCATGGCAACGGGGCGGTGCGCGAGATCGAATTCGAATTCACCGATGATGACCTGTCCCCGACGGGCGAGACCTTCCGTCTGCCCGCAGATCAGGTGTTCCGCGCCATCGGCCAGACGCTTGTGCCGGGCGATCTGCCAGAGCTTGACGGCCGCAAGATCGCGGTGGACGGCACCGGGCGCACGACGCTGCCCGGGGTCTGGGCCGGAGGCGATTGCGCCGCTGGCGGAGACGATCTGACCGTGACGGCGGTGGCCGAAGGCCGCGACGCCGCCGAAGACATCCACGCAAGCCTGATGGAGCAAGCGAATGGCTGACCTGACCTCCAACTTCATCGGGATCAAATCCCCGAACCCGTTCTGGCTGGCCTCGGCGCCGCCGACCGACAAGGAATACAACGTCCGCCGCGCCTTTGACGCGGGCTGGGGCGGCGTGGTCTGGAAAACGCTGGGCGAGGCCGGCCCGCCGGTGGTCAACGTCAACGGGCCTCGGTATGGCGCGATCTGGGGAGCGGATCGGCGCTTGCTGGGGCTCAACAATATCGAGCTTATCACTGACCGCCCGCTCGAGGTGAACCTGCGCGAGATGAAGGCGGTCAAGCGCGACTACCCTGACCGCGCGCTGATCGCATCCATCATGGTCCCCTGCGAAGAGGCGGCGTGGAAGGCGATTCTGCCGCTGGTCGAGGAAACCGGCGCCGACGGGATCGAGCTGAATTGCGGCTGTCCGCATGGCATGTCCGAACGTGGCATGGGCGCGGCGGTGGGGCAGAACCCCGACCTGATCGAAATGATCACCCGCTGGTGCAAGCAGACCACCCGGATGCCGGTCATCGTCAAGCTGACCCCGAACATCACCGACGTGCGCCTTCCGGCCGCGGCCGCCAAACGCGGCGGTGCGGACGCGGTGTCGCTGATCAACACGGTCAATTCCATCACCTCGGTGGACCTCGATCTTTATGCGCCCGAGCCGACGATCGACGGCAAGGGCAGCCATGGCGGTCTGTGCGGACCGGCGGTCAAGCCGATGGCGCTGAACATGGTGGCCGAGATCTCCCGAAACGCGGAAACCGCCGATCTGCCGATTTCCGGCATCGGCGGGGTGACCACGTGGAAGGATGCCGCCGAATTCATGGCGCTCGGGGCTGGAAACGTGCAGGTCTGTACCGCCGCGATGACCTATGGATTCAAGGTGGTGCAGGAGATGATCTCGGGCCTGTCGCAATACCTTGACGACAAGGGTATGGCGCTGGACGATCTGGTCGGTCGCGCAGTGCCGAATGTCAGCGATTGGCAGCATCTCAACCTGAACTACGTGACCAAGGCGGTGATCGATCAGGAGGCCTGCATCAGTTGCGGGCGCTGCTATGCCGCCTGCGAGGACACCTCGCATCAGGCCATCGACATGAGCGAGGATCGCGTGTTCTCGGTCAAGGATGACGAATGCGTGGCCTGCAACCTGTGCGTCAACGTCTGCCCGGTCGAGAATTGCATCACCATGAAGCGTGTCGAGCCGGGGGACATCGACCTGCGCACCGGCAAAGTGGTTCCCGCCGAGCCAGCGGACTGGACGACCCATCCCAACAATCCGATGGCGGTGCGCGCCGCCGAATAGGATCTTTCGACCGAAAGATCCTGTGGCGCGCATCAAAGGCCCGGGAGAATTCTTGCGAATTGTTCCGGGCTGACCTTGGCTCGCCGGGTATCAGCAGTGCACATGCATCTGGCTTGGGTTGCAGATGATGACGTATTGATCGCCGCATTCGACAAGGTGGAAGCCACGGGCCTGAACTTCGGCCAGCAGCGCGTCATGGTCGATTTCGCGGTGCACGTCGGTCTTGTCGCGACGCAGCACCCCGCCAGTCTCTGCCGCGGTCGCGGAAAAGAGCTGCGCCTGCCAGGCCGGGTTGCGCGGCCGTGAGGACTGAAAGAAGGGGACATGTTTCATGCCCGTAGCTTCTGGTGATTCTGGTTAACCAGACCTTTCCGAAACCGTGAGCATTGTGCGAAACATCGCCTCGACATGCGCAAATGCCGCGTCCCACCCGGCTGCCTCGTCCGGGATCAGCACCCGGATCTGCGCGTCGAAATCGGCGTAATGTTGGGTGATCGCCCAGATCGACAATAGCAACTGGCGCGGATCGATCTGCGCCAGACGCCCTTCGGCGATCCAGTCGGCGATCACGGCGGCCTTTTCGTCGAACAGCGGCTTCAGGCCGCGTTCAAGATGCGGCCCCATGCGCGGCGCGCCTTGCAGGATCTCGTTGGCGAACAGCCGGCTTTCGCTCGGAAACTCCCGGCTCATCTCCATCTTGCGGCGCACATAGGCGAGGATTTCGTCCAGCGGGTCTCCGCCCGGATCCATTTCGTGAAGGGGGGCGAGCCAGTCTTCCATCAGGCGGTTCAGCAGCGCGACGTGGATGGCCTCCTTGCCGTCGAAATAGTAGATCAGGTTGGGCTTTGACATGCCCGCCGCATCGGCGATCTGGTCCAGCGTCGCGCCGCGATAGCCATGCTGAGAAAACACCTCGAGCGCCGCTTCCATGATGCGCTTGCGATTGCGCAGCTGGATGCGACTCGGCTTTCTGGCGACCTCCTCGGACATTCCTACTCCTCTCGCTCAATTTGCGGGCAGATCGCCCCGGCACATGCCCGCTTTCCACGCGGAGTTCTTAACGGAATTCTTGACAGGCTCGAGAGCCATTGCAATCGTGGCTTTACCAAATGGTAAAAAACCAGCGAGCCGGTCGGGAGCCGGCCCGGAAAAACAGCAGACTGAACAGGGGAAGCGACATGGTGACCGGTGAGAACCTCCGGATTGATGGCGACCGTTTGTGGGACAGCCTCATGGAGATGGCAAAGATCGGGCCGGGGATCGCGGGCGGCAACAATCGTCAGACGCTGACCGATGAGGATGCCGCAGGGCGCGCCCTGTTCAAATCGTGGTGCGACGAGGCAGGGCTGAGCATGGGCGTCGACCAGATGGGCACCATGTTCATGCGCCGCGAGGGCACCGACCCGGATGCGCTGCCGGTTTACATGGGCAGCCACCTTGATACCCAGCCCACGGGCGGCAAGTACGACGGCGTGCTTGGCGTGCTCGGAGCGCTGGAAGCGGTGCGCTCGATGAACGATCTGGGCATCAAGACCAAGCATCCGATCGTGGTGACGAACTGGGCCAACGAGGAAGGCGCTCGCTTTGCCCCCGCCATGCTGGCGTCGGGCGTGTTCGCCGGGGTGCTGACGCAGGATTACGCCCACGCCCGCACGGATCTTGAGGGCAAGACCTATGTCAGCGAGCTGGAGCGCATCGGCTGGAAGGGCGACGAAGAGGTCGGCGCGCGCAAGATGCACGCCTATTACGAGCTGCACATCGAACAGGGGCCGATCCTTGAAGCCGAGGGCAAGGATATCGGCGTTGTCACCCATTGCCAGGGGCTGTGGTGGCTGGAATTCACCCTGACGGGGCGCGAGGCGCACACCGGCTCGACCCCGATGGAGATGCGGGTGAACGCGGGCCTTGCAATGGCGCGAATCCTCGAGATGGTGCAGGAGGTAGCGATGGGCGAACAGCCGGGCGCGGTTGGCGGCGTCGGACAGATGCAGTTTTCGCCCAATTCGCGCAACGTGCTGCCCGGCACGGTGGTCTTCACTGTCGATATCCGCACCCCCGATCAGGCCAAGCTGGACCGGATGCGGGCCGAAATCGAAACCCGCGCCGCCGCGATCTGCGACGAGATCGGCGTTGGCTGCGCGGTCGAGCCGGTGGGCCATTTCGACCCGGTGACCTTTGCCCCTGAGCTGGTGGGCAACGTGCGCAAGGCGGCCGAGGAGCTGGGGTATTCGCATCTCGATATCATTTCGGGCGCGGGGCATGATGCCTGCTGGGCGGCCAAGGTCGCGCCTGCAACCATGATCATGTGCCCCTGCGTGAAGGGCATTTCGCACAACGAGGCCGAGGAGATCAGCAAGGACTGGGCGACGGCGGGAACAGAGGTGCTGTTCCGTGCGGTGCTAGAGACGGCGGTGATTGTTGAATGAATAGAGTATTGCGAGTGGTTGCGATCTGGAAGGACGCAACTGATCCGTCAGACGACAGGCTCACTATTGATGTGGTGGTCAATGATCAGAACCTTGTCCTCAAAAAATGTATGACATTTGGTTTCATGGGGTCAGCGAGCCCAAATGCTGAAAAATTCCACCCCTTCGCTTTGAGAATAGATGGGACATTGGCGAACGGGTCAGATACCGGCGAGCCAGACGACACAGATGAAAGCGTCAACATTCACGGCAAAAAGGCCGAAATGGGCGAGCTTTTCACCTATCTACAGGATGGCGAGGAATACATCTATCGAATCGCCCAAATAGTAGACTTGGGAGAACCTTAAATATGACCACTGTCATCAAGGGCGGCACAGTCGTCACCGCAGATTACAGCTACGTCGCGGATGTTCTTGTCGAGGGTGGCAAGATCATCGAAATCGGTCCCGATCTGAAGGGCGACGAGGTTCTGGATGCGGCGGGCTGCTATGTCATGCCGGGCGGGATTGACCCGCATACCCATCTTGAGATGCCGTTCATGGGCACCTATTCCGCCGATGATTTCGAAAGCGGAACACGCGCGGCGCTGGCGGGTGGCACCACGATGGTGGTGGATTTCGCGCTGCCCTCACCTGATCAGGGGCTGCTGGACGCGCTTAAGATGTGGGACAACAAATCCACCCGTGCCCATTGCGATTACAGCTTTCACATGGCGATCACCTCGTGGAACGAGAAGATCTGGGGCGAGATGGAGACCGTGGTCAAGGAGCGCGGCATCACCACCTTCAAGCATTTCATGGCCTACAAGGGCGCGCTGATGGTGAATGATGATGAACTGTACGCGTCGTTCAAGCGCTGCGCCGAGCTGGGGGCGATTCCGCTTGTGCATGCCGAGAATGGCGACGTGGTGGCGGAACTGTCTGCGCGTCTGCTGGCCGAGGGCAACACCGGCCCCGAGGGTCACGCCTATTCCCGCCCGCCGCAGGTGGAGGGCGAGGCGACAAACCGCGCCATCATGATCGCCGACATGGCCGGGGTGCCGCTGTATGTCGTGCATGTCAGCTGCGAGGACAGCCACGAGGCCATTCGCCGCGCCCGGATGATGGGCAAGCGGGTCTGGGGCGAGCCGCTGATCCAGCACCTGACGCTGGATGAGTCCGAGTATTTCGACAAGGATTGGGATCATGCGGCGCGCCGGGTGATGTCTCCGCCGTTCCGCAACAAGATGCATCAGGACAGCCTGTGGAACGGGCTGTCGGGAGGCTCGCTGAGCTGCGTGGCGACGGATCACTGTGCCTTTACCACCGATCAGAAGCGGTTTGGCGTGGGGGATTTCACCAAGATTCCCAATGGGACGGGCGGGCTGCAGGACCGGATTCCGATGCTCTGGACCTATGGCGTCGGGACGGGGCGGCTTACGAAAGAAGAATTCGTCGCGGTGACCTCGACCAATATTGCCAAGATCCTGAATTGCTATCCACGCAAGGGGGCGGTTCTGGTCGGGGCGGATGCGGATCTGTTGGTGCTCGACCCGGAGAAGACCAAGACAATTTCTGCCGCGTCCCAAGAATCTGCCATCGATTACAATGTGTTCGAGGGCAAGGAGGTCAAGGGCCTGCCGCGCTTCGTGCTGACGCGCGGGCGGGTTGCGGTGATGGACGGCGATCTGAAGCCCGCCGAAGGGCATGGGCAATTCGTCAAGCGCCCAGCGTCTGGCACGGTCAACACCGCGCTGTCGTCGTGGAAGGCGCTGACGGCGCCGCGCCCGGTCGAGCGCTCTGGCATTCCTGCCAGCGGGGTTTGAGGTGCCGCAGTGTGCCTGCGGCGGCAAGAGGGGGGCAGGGGCCTGCCCGGCCACGACCTGCAATCGCGCGCCGCCATCGAGCCAGACGCCGGGGGTTGCCTGAGGCCTGCTGGCCCGCCCGAAACCAGATAAGCAGAAAGATAACATGCCCGCCGATCAAGTGAGCCGCACGCCAAAGATCGCCCGCAACACGGTGATCGACGCCAGCAAGCTGAACCTGACCTTCGAAACCAACGATGGGCCGGTTCATGCGCTTCGGGACGTGGATCTGAAGGTCGAGGCGGGCGAGTTCGTTTCGTTCATCGGGCCTTCGGGCTGTGGCAAGACCACCTTTTTGCGGGTGATGGCGGATCTGGAACAGCCGACCTCGGGGCAGATCCTCGTCAACGGCGTGCTGCCCGAAGTGGCGCGCAGAAACCGCGCTTATGGCTACGTCTTTCAGGCGGCGGGGCTGTACCCTTGGCGGACCATCGGCGGCAACATCCGCCTGCCGCTCGAGATCATGGGCATGCCCAAGGCGGTGCAGGCGCAAAAGGTGCAAGAGGTTCTGGAGCTTGTCGATCTTGCCGGGTTCGAAAAGAAATACCCTTGGCAATTGTCGGGGGGAATGCAGCAGCGCGCTTCGATCGCGCGGGCGCTGGCCTTCGAGGCGGGCATTCTGCTGATGGACGAACCGTTCGGGGCGCTGGACGAGATCGTGCGCGATCACCTCAACGAACAGCTTCTGGCGCTTTGGGCGCGCACGCAGAAGACCATCTGTTTTGTCACTCATTCGATCCCCGAGGCGGTGTATCTGTCGACAAAGATCGTCGTGATGTCGCCGCGTCCGGGGCGGATCACCGACGTGATCGACAGCCCACTGCCGCGCGAACGCCCGTTGGACATTCGCGATTCCCCGGAATTTCTCGAGATCGCGCACCGGGTGCGGGAGGGGCTGCGGGCCGGGCATGCCTATGATTGATGCCCCGAAACCCCGGCGTGCCACGATGGATGACATTCCGGCCTGCGCTGCGGTGATCAACAGCTGGATCGACCGCACCGACTGGTTTCCCCGGCTCTATGGCCCGGAAACCATCCAGCAGGCGTTTCATGACGCGTGGGACAAGCGCGAGATCTTTGTGATCGGTGCGCCTGTCGAAGGCTATGTGTCGATCGACCCCGCCCAACGTAAGATCGCGGCGCTTTATACCGCGCGGCCGGGTGCCGGGCTGGGCAAGGCTTTGTTGGACACGGCGAAGGACGGGCGCGAGATGCTGTTCCTTCATACGCATGTTCCCAACGACGCCGCGCAGCGGTTTTATCGCCGCGAGGGCTTTGTGCAGGTCGGCGGCGCACTGCCCCCCGAGCCGCCCGAGACCGTCCCGGAGATCCGCATGGAGTGGCGGGCATGAGGAATATCCTACCGGTGTTGACGGTGATCCTTGCGTTGCTGGTGGTCTGGTACGCGGCGGCGTTTCAGCTCAACAAGCAATGGGCGCTGGACATGGCGGCGCGGCAGGATCGCGTGATGACGACGCAGCAGCTGATCGCCGACACATGGGCGCAGGACAAACCGAAACTGCCCGCGCCGCATCAGGTGGCGGTCGAGCTGTGGGAGACGGTGGCGCTCAAGAACGTCACGTCGCGGCGCAGCCTTGTCTACCACGCCTGGGTGACGCTGAGCGCGACGCTGGCGGGCTTTGGGCTCGGCACCTTGCTGGGCACCTTGCTGGCGGTCGGTATCGTCTACAGCCGGGTGATGGATCAGTCGGTGATGCCGTGGGTGATCGCCAGCCAGACCATCCCGATCCTTGCCATCGCGCCGATGATCATCGTGGTGCTCAACGCCATCGGGATTTCCGGGCTGCTGCCCAAGGCGATGATCTCGATGTACCTGTCGTTCTTTCCGGTGGTCGTGGGGATGGTCAAGGGCCTGCGCTCGCCCTCGCAGATGGAACTGGACCAGATGCGCACGTGGCACGCCAGCGGCGTGCAGGAATTCATCAAGCTGCGCTTGCCCGCGTCGATGCCCTATCTCTTCGCCTCGCTCAAGATCGCCATGGCGGCGAGCCTTGTCGGCGCCATCGTCGGAGAGCTGCCGACAGGCGCTGTTGCCGGGCTTGGCGCGCGGCTGCTGGCGGGCAGTTATTACGGGCAGACCATCCAGATCTGGTCGGCGTTGTTCATGGCAGCTGCGGTGGCGGCGGCGGCGGTGGGGATCATCGGCATCCTGCAGCGTGCGACGCTCAAGCGCATGGGGCTTGATAGATGATCCGCTCGCCCATCATTCTGATCGAAGCCGCGCTGGGCCTTGTGTTGACGCTGCTCGCCGCTGTAGCGCTGGGCGGGCAGGGCGCGCTGGTGACGGCGCTGGTGTTCGCCGTCTGGATCATTGGCACGCTGATCAACCTGCGGCTTGCGGCGGGCGGCAGGGGCGCGGGGCTGGCGCCGCTGGTGCTGGGACTGACGCTTCTGGGGATGTGGGAACTCGCGGTGCGCGGGTTTGGTATCTCGCCGGTGATCCTGCCGCCGCCATCGGCCATCGCGGTGCGCATCGCAGGCTCGCTGCCGATCCTGTGGGAGGATTTCGTGCAAACGGTGATCAAGGGCGCGCTGAGCGGCTACGTCATCGGCTGCGGCGCGGCGCTGATCACCGCCGTCATCGTCGACCGCTTTGATTTCCTGCGGCGCGGCCTGCTGCCGGTGGGCAATTTCGTCGCTGCGCTGCCGGTGATCGGCATCGCGCCGATCCTTGTGATGTGGTTTGGGTTCGACTGGCAGAGCAAGGCCGCCGTGGTCGTGGTGATGGTGTTCTTTCCGATGCTGGTGAACGCGGTCGAGGGGCTGCGCGCCACCGAACCGATGCAGCGAGACCTGATGCACACCTACGCCGCCGGGTACTGGACGGCGCTGGTCAAGCTGCGCCTACCCGCCGCGCTGCCTTTCGTTTTCAACGGGCTGAAGATCGCCAGCACGCTGGCGCTGATCGGGGCCATCGTTGCCGAATTTTTCGGCTCTCCGATCCGGGGCATGGGGTTTCGGATTTCCACCAGCGTCGGGCTGCTTGCGCTGGATCTGGTCTGGGCTGAAATCGTGGTGGCGGCCATCGCCGGATCGGCCTTTTACGGCGCCATCGCGCTGATCGAGAAACGCTTGACCTTCTGGCACCCGTCGCAACGGGGCCGGTGACAAAGACCAGATAACAATAACCAACACGGGAGACGACCATGACCTTCACCAAACTCGCCACTGCGGCTCTGATGCTGGCGGCAGGCTCCGCGCAGGCAGCAGACGAGCTGACGCTGCAGCTCAAATGGGTGACGCAGGCGCAGTTCGCTGGCTATTATGTGGCTGCCGACAAAGGATTCTACGAGGAAGAAGACCTCGATGTCACCATCAAGCCGGGCGGCCCGGATATCGCCCCGGTGCAGGTGCTGCTGGGCGGGGGCGCCGATGTCATGGTCGACTGGCTGCCCTCGGCGCTGGCGGCACGTGAAAACGGCGCGCCCATCGTCAACATCGCGCAGCCGTTCAAGTCTTCGGGGCTGATGCTGACTTGCCTCAAGGAAAACGGCATCGAAACCCCCGCCGATTTCCCCGGCCACACGCTGGGCACGTGGTTCTTTGGCAACGAGCTGCCGCTCTATAGCTGGATGTCCAAGCTGGGCTACGCCACCGACGGCTCCGATGGCGGCGTGACCATTCAGAAGATCAACTTCAACGTCGATCCGCTGCTGCAAAAGCAGGTCGATTGCGCCACCACCATGACCTACAACGAATATTGGCAGGTGATCGACGCCGGGCTGACGCCGGAAGATCTCGTGGTGATCAAATACGAGGATGAGGGCATTTCCACCCTCGAAGACGGGCTTTACACCACCGAGGACAACCTTGCCGACGATGCCATGGTCGACAAGCTGACCCGCTTTGTGCGCGCCTCGATGAAGGGTTGGAAATACGCCGAGGCGAACCCGGACGAGGCCGCCGACATCGTGTTGGAATATGACGAGACCGGGGCCCAGACCGAAAAGCACCAGAAGCGCATGATGGGCGAGGTCGCCAAGCTGACCGCAGGCAGCAACGGCGCACTGGACCCGGCGGATTTTGAGCGCACCGTCGACGTGCTGCTGTCGGCAGGCGCCGACCCGGTGATCACCACGAACCCCGGCGAAGCCGCATGGACCCACAAGATCACCGATGCGGCGCTTCAGTAAGGGCTGACCGCAAGATCAGGCTGCAAGATCTGGCCGTGCCCCTTTGCCGGGCGCGGCTGTTTCATGCCATGGGGCCATGAGCCTTGGGTCATTGCGGGGTAGCTGCGCCTTGCCGCCTGGCGTTCGGCCGACCTTGCCCAAGCAGCAACGTGCGGGTCGCGGGAAGCGTAAGAAACACCGCATGACAGCCAAGGCTTGCGGCGACGGTCAGCGCCCATCTTGACCAGGGTTCCGACAGGCCGACCCCCGCAAGCGCCATCTGGATCGGCATGTGCACATACATGATCGTCATCGACGCGTGGCTGCACTGCGCAAGGATCGCGCTGGCCCGCGGCAACCGGGCGCCCGCCCGGCCCAGCCCGACCAGCGCCGATGACATCGCGACCGCAACCAGGCAGGTGATGATCGGGATGCCGTAATTCGCCCCTTTCATCGCCATCGGCGGCGCTTGGAATAGGGCAATGGCGGCGGCGTAGGCAAGGGCAACGGCGCAGCATGTTATCAGCAGCCGCCGCGACGGGTGGAACAGCACACCACCATACCTTGCGCCGATGTGGAAAAGCGGAATCGCCATCGCGCAGACGTTGATCGCCCAGGGAAGCCAGAAGCTCGGCAGCAGCAGCTGATTCACATACGCCAGCCCAAGGCAGGCGAGTGAAACCGCCCACATCCCGCGCGCAGGAAGCCGCGTCGCAAGCGCATTATAGGCCAGCGCGGTAAAGAAATAGCAGGTCGGAAACCAGAAGATCGTCAGTGGCGCGACAAGCTTTTCGCCGCCAAGGACAAGCACCCTGAGACGCCACCACAGATCCCCTACACCGTTGCGCCCGGCGCTTTCGATCAGGCCCGGAAGCGACAGCAGCACGATGAAAGCCATGTAGGGGACGATCAGCTTGCGCAGCAGCCTGACCAGCACATCGCGAGTGCCCTGCGCCTTGAACAGATAGCCTCCGACCAGAAAGAAGAACGGCATGTGAAAGGCGTAGATGACATCCTTTGCCGGTCCGTCAAAGACATGTCCGGCCACCACAAGCAGGATCGCGATCCCGCGCGCAACGTCCAGACCCAGATCTCGGCTTAGGGGCCTCGCGCGCTGGGGGCGGCTGATTTCCATGACACACTCGCTAAACAATGAACCCGGGCATCCCTCCGATGGTCAGGCGGCGAGGGACATCCAATCAAACACCCTGACCGCCAAAGCGTAGGGCATCCTCCCCCCGCATGGCAAACGCCAAGTCGGCTGCGTGGCGCGGAACAAGGGATGTGCGGCAGCGGCAGGCGAAAAGAGGTGGCCTGAAATGGCCACCCCGTTTTTCGTTCTGAAATGCAGATCCGAGGCAATGCATGGCCAGTTGGGGAATGGCCAGAGGGTAATTCAACGGTCACAATCGTTGCTGAGCGCGTTTTAGGTCACCTCTGTAACGACGAAATGACGTTGCCCGAAATGTCAGTCTTCGATCAGTGCAAGCAGATCCGCCGCCCGGAACGGGCGTTGCAACACCCGGAACCCCGCGTTTTCGCCCCGCTCTTCGGCATCATTGCCCATCAGCACAAGCCGCGCGCCGACCCGGGTCAGCGCCTGACCAAGCGGGGTGCTGCTCACCGCTTCGGGGGGCATGAAGACAAAGGCGACAACCGGCCCGCTCAGACCGGCAAGCCTATCCAGCGCGTCATCACGGCTGCGGGCGTTCTCGACCCGCGCAGAGGGATAAGCTTCGAGAAGAATGCCGGTGATATCCTCTGCGACGAATGCATCCGAGATGCAGACAAGGAAGGTCGGGACAGAGATCATGGGGCGATTCATATAGGCCTATAGGGTGCAGGATCCCTTGCCTCATGGAACAAAGATCCGCAGTCGGCATTAAACTACGACATATCACAGACGCGGAATGACCCGATGAAGACGGTTTCCTGCCGGTCCTGCCCCCTTGCCGAGTGCGACTCGCTGATTCACCACAGTGTAGACGAGCGCAGGTTCCTCGAAAAATTCCGGGCTGGCGAGATGGCGGTCGAGGCGGGCACGCAGATCCTGCTCGAAGGCTCCAGCGCGCCGCAATTTTATACCGTGCTCGACGGGATGGGGCTGCGCGACAAGACCCTGCCCGACGGGCGGCGGCAGGTGATCAATTTCGTGATGCCGGGCGATCTTCTGGGGCTTCAGGCCAGCATCATGGGCGAGCTGAACCATTCCATCGAAGCGGTGACGCCGATGCGCCTGTGCGTGTTTCGGCGCGATGACATCTGGACGCTGTTCCGGCAGATGCCTGAGCTGAGCTATGCCCTGACGTGGATCGCCGCCACCGAAGAGCATTTCCTTGGTGAGACCATCGCCTCGATCGGGCAGCGCGACGGCACCGAGCGCGTGTCATGGGCGTTGCTCAAGCTGTATCAACGGATGCGGGCGCTCGGCCTCGGCAGGGCCAGCCGCATTCCGCTGCCGTACCGGCAACAGGATCTGGCCGACGCGCTGGGGCTGTCGCTGGTGCACACCAACAAGACGCTGGCCAAGCTGCGCGAGCGCAGGGTGGCGGACTGGTCGCACCACGAGCTGCATGTGCCTGACCTTAAGGCGCTGGCAGAGCTCGCGGTGGCAGATCTGGACGCGCCGCCGAAGCGGCCATATCTCTGATCAGCGCCGCAGCGTGTCACCATAGGCGATCTTGGGCGTCATTTCGATGACCTTGTCGAAGCTCGCGCTGGGGTCGTTGACCCGCGCCGCGATGACCTCGGCTGCCTTGATGCCGATCTCGGTGCGGCAGGCATCCATCGTGGCCAGCTTCTTGGGCAACCCCTGAAGCAGCTCGACCCCGTTAAAGCCCGCAAGCCCGATCTCCGACGGGATCTTGCGCCCCTGCTCCAGCAGGTAGAGCAGGCCACCGGCACCAATCATGTCGTTGGAATAGTAGATGAAATCCAGCTCTGGCTCTTTTTCCAGCAACGCGGCGGTCATCTCGCGACCTTTGGCCAGCGCCGAGCCGCCGGAATAAAACTCCGACGCCGCGATCTCGACCCCGCCCTTGGCGAGCGCCTCGGTAAAGCCTTCGAACCGCTTGCGTGCGCGGAAATCGAGCGGCATCTTGGTGCCAAGAAAGCCGATCTTCTGATAGCCGGCCTTGAGGATGGCATTGGCCATCTCGCGCCCGGCGCGGCGGTGGGAAATGCCCACGGCGGTGTCGATCGGGGTGCCATCGGTGTCCATGATCTCGATGACCGGAATGCCGCTGGCCTTGAGCATGGCCTTGGAGGCCTCGGTATGTTCGATGCCCGCAATGATGATCCCCGAGGGGCGCCACGACAGCATCTCGTAAAGGACGCGCTCTTCCTTTTCCGGTTCATAATCGGTGACGCCGACCACCGGTTGAAGCTCGGTGTGCTCCAGCACAGAGGTGATTCCCGCCATCACCTCGGGAAAGACCATGTTGCGCATCGACGGGATGATTACGGCAACGAGGTTCACACGCTGACTTGCCAGCGCTCCTGCAATCTTGTTCGGCACGTATCCTAGCTCCTTTGCGGCCTGGAGAACCTTGGCCCGGGTGGCTTCGGACACATCGCCGCGATTGCGCAGCACCCGGCTAACCGTCATTTCCGAAACACCGGAGGCCTCGGACACATCTCTCAGGGTCAACGGACGTGTAGCGTCGTCTGCCACGGTGCGGACCTCCTCAAATTTTCTCTTTGAGGGCGATGTTAGTCTTTCTAGGGCGGTGCACAAGGCGACATTGGGGGGTGCTTCGATTTCACGCAACCGAGGTGACAACCGCTTTCGAAGCGGCTAAGACGGCGAAGCGTGGTCCCGTGGCTCAACTGGATAGAGCAGCCCCCTCCTAAGGGGCAGGTTGCAGGTTCGAATCCTGCCGGGGTCACCACTTTTCATTTTTATATCAGATATTTGCGTACCTATGGTGCGCGCATCCTGCAGCTTCTTGCAGGATTTTCCCGCGGTTTTCGGTGCTGGATCGAGAGCATCCCGTACAAAACCCGTACAGTCGTATCGGGTCGGTTCTGATTCAGCTGGGAGATGGGCAAAGAAAAACCTCGGTCCGGCGGCAACCGAAACCGAGGCAAATTCAAAAGCAGGCACGAAATTCTGCTTCCTTAAGTTTAGCGCATCGAACCGCCCTGACACAACGAAAATCCTGTGGGGCGACCTTGCCCATGGGAGGTCCGCATGACGCATGTGTTGACGCACCGCGGCCTGCCGGACGGGATGACCCGATGGGACCTCTACGGCCTCCTGGTGAAAGCGGCGAAGCATTTCGGCCTGACCGATACGACGCTCAAGTACTTGCGCTTCGCGATCTCCAAGACGCAGGATCAAGACTATGCCGCAGGCAGGATCTGTGCCCTGTGGCCCTCGGTCTCGGAAACCGCATCGCAGCTGGATGCGGACCCGCGCCAGATTGCGCGGGCCGAAGCCCGACTTGCAGAGCTGGGCTTCATCGTGAAATCCAGTGCGGCACGTTGCAGACGGTATGGTGTTAGGTCGGAGAACGTTATCCGCTATGCTTTCGGCATCAACCTTGCCCCGCTCGTGGACCGCGCCCGCGAGATCGAAACCGCCGCGCGGAAGGCCTGCTTCGAGAAGGAAGAGGCCAAGCGCCTGCGCCTTCATATCCCTAAACTGCTAGAGCGGGTTCGCACCTCCGGGGACGCCTCCGCCGAAGAGGCCGCGGAAGTGATCCTGCCATCTCGCCGCCCTTCCCGCATCTGGCGCTACGCACGGTTGAAGGAGATCGCCGACGCTTTGGAGGCGTTGATCGAGACGCTCGCCGAGGCGCCTGTGGCAGTGGAAATGTCTGACCGGTGCGACGCGGATGTCGCACCCAGGGAAGGTAGAAAAACAAACTCAAAAAGAAGTAGCGGCAGGCAGCCCGAACTTCGGCTGACCCCTGCGCAGTTCTGCATTCTCGCCAGCCCGGGCTTCGAAGACGCGGTGAAGATATACACCCCTCCAGGCGCGCCACCAGATTGGCGCACGATCTCTGCTGCGGCGAAGGACTGGGCTCAAGTTCGGGGTATCCCGGCGGGTCTCTGGCAGAGGCAGGTCGACTGCCTCGGCTCAGAGAAGGCCGCCGTCTGTTTGCTGGTTGCAGACCGGAATGCGGAGAGAGAGGGCAGCGCACATCACGTCGATGATATGCGACGCGCGTTCCTCGGCCTGGCTCGGAATACCGCCGCGCGCGGTTCTGCGCTCCAAGGATTGATTGGAGAGCTCCAGGGGCTTCAGCGTCAATTGCGCGCCGCTGGTAACAGGTCGGACGGCGCCGACCAAGTACCGCGGAGTGGTGGTGAGATCGCCTCCCATACGGCAGGCGAGCCACCGCTGCGCAGCCGCCGAGGGCGGCTCTCTGGAAATATCGGTCACGGATACCGCGAAAGCTGAGGAAGGGCAGAGTTATGGTCACAAGACGGACATCCAGTTCACCCACGTCTTACGACGCGGGAACAGGCGAGGGGGCGATGCCCCCTTCGAACCCCCGGGCAGTCTCGGTTTCCATGTACATGGATGAGCTATCCAAATCGATCACCTTCCGGGTGTCGCAGCTTGAGAAAGAGACTTTGGACGACATTGCGCGACGGGCGCGCCGCCCGCTGGCGGAGTTGCTGAGAGAGGCCCTCGGCATGGTGACCTCCGGCCACCGAAGTAGCGTTCCGATCGCGCCACCTGAGCTACTGCGCGCGGTGGCTCGGATTGAGGCTGACATGGACGAGGTCACACGCGTCATGCGGAGGGCTGAGGTCGACAATGGTTTCCTAGACCACTTGGCGATCTTGAGCCTGCTTGTCAGCATCGACCGAAGGCTTGGGAAGTTGGCGCACAGCCATTGGAGCTGGAGATGATGGTCAAGTTCTTCGCTCACGGCCAAGGCGAGGCCGCTCCGGCCGTGAAGTACCTCATCGAAGAATTTGTCGTGGACTATGATCAGCGTCGCCAGCCCAAACTTGATGCCGCGGGCAAGGTCAAACGCACCCGCCGCACGATCATGCCCGAAGTTCTGAAGGGCCATCCGGAGCGCATGATCGACCTCGTGGACGCGGTGCCACATCGCTGGAAGTACAAATCGGGCGTGCTGAGCTTTGCTGCCGAGGATGCCCCGACCGAAGCACAGCAGCGCCAGCTCATGGAGGATTTCGAGGCCTTCGCCTGCTCAGGGCTGAGGCATGATCGCTACCGGATGCTCTGGGTGCGCCACCTCCATGTCGGCCGCGTCGAGCTGCACTTCATTATGCCGAGAATGGACTTGCTGACCGGCAAGGCGCTGAACATCGCGCCGCCGGGGCATGAGCAGTCCTTCCTAGCTTTCATGGACCTGCACAATCGCCGCCATGGATGGGCAGACCCGATGGACCCAGCACGGGCGCGCGACGTGAAGAGCATCGTCGAGGCGCCCGAGCGCGCTCAGACTCGGGCGGAAGTCAATGAATGGGTGCAGGCTCAGGTCGGTCTAGGAGCGATCCATGACCGCGATACGCTGCTCGAGGCGCTCAAGGGTATCGGCTTTGAGATCCCGAGAGCCGGGAGCAATTACATCACCGTCGCCGACCCGGACATGCCGGAAAACAAGTGGCGCCTGAAAGGAAAGTACTTCCATGTCGACTGGACCGCAGACACAACTCAACCCCCGCATTCGGCAGAACATGGAACAGATGCTGGAGGCTCAGCTCGACTCGCTGCAGTCCCAGTTGCAGAGCTCGAACGCCGCGTTGCGGAAGACTGCGCAAAGCGTCGCGCGTACAATCTCGGACGATTTGGAGACCCTGCAGAACCTGTCTCGCAAGACCACACGCGATCTGAAGGACGAGGTCGCGCAACGCAAGGCGGAGATCGAGTGCCTGACACAGGAGCTGGAGCTGCAGCGCTTGAGACACAGCAAGATCGTAACGCAGAGGGCGGTGGCCCTGATCCTGTCGGGGATCGCCCTCGCAGGGGTGATGGCGGCCGCCAGCGCGTATCTGGGCGCAAAGGTTGCGACGATGCCGCCACCCAAACCAACGATGCAGGCTATCCCGGAGCAGCTGACGGGCAGCCGGACTATCCGTGGCGTCGGCGGCTTGGGCCAGATGGTCGTCCTGCCCCCCGGGCTGTCGCCCGCAAGGTGCCCGATCGGCACCGGCACGAACCGAACTTGCCTGAAGATGGAGTGATCCTTGATGACCCTGACACCGCTCGAGAAAGAGTTGCTCGCCTGCGTCGAAGAATTGGAGAAGAGCGTCTCCGCGTGCATGCAGCGGCAACTCGAGCAAGAGAAGGCGCTCGCCGACTTGCGGAGCGAACTGAACGCCTCGTTGTCGACCTTGCACGGCGCCTTGAAGGTCGGGCCCAAGCCGCCGGAAAAGATCGAGTCCGAGGGGCGAAAGCGGAGCGGCTTCATCCTCAGACGCCCCTGACGGGCGGAAACGAGCCTGAGCAGTAAGACTGGAAAGAGGCGAAATAACACCGAACATTGAGCGGGAGAGAACGCGTCGCACTCCATGCACCATCGAGGCACGCGAACGCGTGATCCAAGAGGTACTGGAGATCTATGCAGATCACCCGTCGCTCAGGGCAGCGGGAACCGAAGTGGCATCGCGCATCGACTGCACGCCGAAGACACTGCTGGAACGGTTCAGGAGCTAGGCACCCCAAGCTCTGCTTGCAACGCCATTGGAACGGGCTCAGGGAGTTGCCAGGTCACGGTGATTGGCTTCTCCCCCTCCCAGGACAGGAAGCGTGGTTTTCCACAGTAGATGAAGGGGTTCACCTTGCCGTTTACCTTGTTGCCGCGACGCACGAAGAGATGCACGGCCTCATCTTCCTTGCCCGAGATGATGCGACCATGTCGGCCCTCCTGTGTCGTCCGGTTCTGGCTGAACCAACGAAGGCGGTCCGGCGCCAGGAACCCGTTCTCGTAGACCAGATCCTGGGTCGAGACGTTGGCGAGAAGGATCAGAACGTTCTTTTCCCGGATTGGCAGGATGCCGGTGCGCCAGACGTTTTGCTTATACTCGACACCGAAGGCTTCGGCGATGTCGGGGGCAAGGTAGCGCTGCCAAAGCTGCAGGCCCTTTGTTTGCTGAACGAACGGTGCTTCGGGATCAGCAATCTCGGTGCCAGGGGTCTCGGCTTTTCTCCAGTCGATCAGTTCTTGCGCAAGCTCACGCAGAAACACTCCGCGACTTGCGCGGGTCAACTGCCAGCCGTTTCGGCCATTTCTGAAATGCGGATCGAACGCCAACGCCTCAGTGCCACTCCGAGGTTGCTGCCCGGCGAGGATCGTCTCGACGGCCTTGAGGGTGTCCGCTGTGTAGCGCTTTGGCCGCTCGATATCCGCCAGCAATCTCGCATGGCTGGCGAAGACGCCTTCGGTCAAGGGATCGCCCATGTCGCGCACGAAGCTGAACCAGCCGCCGTGCCCAGTCGCCCTGGGATCAAAGCCGTTGCGGAAGACCTCGATCGCCGTGGGGCGCACGCCCTGCCGATCGCGGAAGTCCAGGTAGAAGGCCTCAAGCTCGGCCGCACCTTCCTTAGGCTTCAGAAGCGTGCGCAGAATGTCAATGGTCTCAAGCTCGTAGGTCACATCGCAACCCGGGGGCATGACCAACTCCCCACGCTCCCATTCGTCCAGCTTTCGGGTGATCGACCGATCGCCAGTGCCTGCACCGGTCAGGGCAGCCACCTTGGTCAGGAAGGACCTGTGGTTACCGATATAGTCGATCACCTGCAGCACTTTGCCTTCGATCTTTCGCAGGCCGCGCCCCAGTTGCTGAAGCCAGATGATCGCGCTTTCTGTCGGGCGCAGCATCAGCACAGTGCCGATCTCGGGCACGTCGACACCTTCGTTGAACATGTCGACCGCAAAGAGGATGTCCAATTCGCCCGCGCCTAGCTGGGTTAGCGAAGAGGCGCGCGGCGCCGAGTCCTCGCCCGAGTGGACGGCAACAGCCCGCAGTCCGGCATCGCGGAAGAACCGGGCCATGTAGTCGGCATGCCGCTTCGAGCAGCAGAAACCGATGGCAGGGCCCCGCGCGCGTTTGCGGAACTGCTCCAACGCGTTCTCGGCGCGGGCAGTGGTCGCCAGCTGTGCCTCCAGCTCGCTCGGGTCGAACTGACCCGAGCGCCAGGGGATCTGTGCATAGTCAATGTCGTCCGGTACGC
Source organism: Salipiger sp. 1_MG-2023 (assembly GCF_030547555.1). NCBI lineage: Bacteria > Pseudomonadati > Pseudomonadota > Alphaproteobacteria > Rhodobacterales > Roseobacteraceae > Salipiger > Salipiger sp. 1_MG-2023. The sequence goes on from NZ_JAUOQN010000023.1 coordinate 65,024, forward strand.
CGAAATAGTGGAACGGCGACAGCCGCCCGGCCTCGATTCCGCGGAAGAGATCGCACTGATACACTAGGTTTTCGCCGCAGAGCCCCAGCAGATCGCCACCGTCCGTCCGGTCCGGGGTGGCGGTCAGCCCCAACAGGAAACGGGGTGTGAAATGGTCGATCAGGTTCTGATAGGTGCGCGCGGCGGCATGGTGGAATTCGTCGACGATGATGTAATCGAAGTGGTCCGGCGCAAAGCGCCGCAGGTGCTCAGCCCGGCCCAGGGTCTGGATCGACGCAAAGAGTAAATCGGCGTCCGCCTCTTTATCCGTACCGCTGTAACGGCCTATCCGTGCTTCCGGCCGGACCTTTCGGAAGGCAGAAATGGCCTGCGTCAGGATCTCGTCCCGATGCGCGACGAAAAGGACCCGCTCGGCATTGGCGCGCAGGGTATCGAAGGCCGCCAGCCAGGTTTTTCCAAGCCCAGTCGCAAGCACGACCAGTCCGGCGCGGTTGCCCTCTTCGCGCGTCGTCTGCAAGGCCGCGAGGGCTTCGACCTGAATCGGATGCGGCTCAGGCGGCGGCCCCTCTTCCTCTACCATCTTGCGGGAGAAGTCGGGAAGCGGTTGCGCGCGGCGGCGGCACGCATAGTTTTCAACCCATGCCTCGGTCAGCGGGGACACCTGAGGCCTGCCCAGCAGGTCTTCGAAGGCATCGGCAACCTGATCCGTTGCGGCCTCGGAATGGAGGTTCCACTCCACGCCATCCTCCAGCGCGGACTTCGACAGGTTCGAGCTGCCGACAACCGCCATGCCCGAGGCATCCGCAGCACGGAAAAGCCACGCCTTTGGGTGGAAACTCAGCCCTCGGGTCTCGAAGATGAAAAGTTCAATGCCGTCCAAATCCATCAAACGTCGCAGAGCAGCCGGGTCCGTGGTGTCCAGGTAGTCGCCCACGATGATCCGGAGGCGACCCCCACGAGCGAGGAGCTCTCGCAACCAAGGCTCGAGCAGCGCGACACCACTGTCCATGGCAAAGGCGACGGCCAGATCGACGGATGTCGCTTTGTCGATGTGCTCGCCCAGAAGCGGCAGCAGAGGATCCGTGCCTCCGATCGTGAGACGGTCGCGCTCGTTCAATACAAAGTGGAAATGCTCATGCGCTGTGGAGGTATGAAGCCGTGACATGCCGCTCGACAAAGCGTCAGAGACAGCGCCAAGCATTTGCATCTGCTCCGCTGCCCTAAGGCTGCCCCAATCCAGCACATGCCTCGGCGCTGGAATAATGCCAGCGACGTTTTGGGTGCAAATGGGGCAGAGATCGTTGGCGGAGGGCAATCAGGAACCGAAACTTTAAAAATTACGGTAGTTTGGCCGAAATTCCCGAAGCTGTCCAGGACGGGAGTGAATGCGCGTTACCAGAAATAGTGAGCTTTAGATTGAATGGAATGTCATACGCTGTGAGCAGACTGCTACGCGAAGTAGCTGAGACGGCTGCTCGGCGCAGGAACCCGGCTTTGCTAAGTCGCGGTGGAAACGCCTGCCGGAGCGACGTGACTGGCCCATTGCGGACCTGCTCCGGCTTCGGCCACGCTGCGATGCGGCTTCCCAAGAGCAGACATTCGTCCGAGGGCACGTGATCCGATCACTCCGACACAATGTTCGTCAAAGGAGATACCGTCAGCCCGTGCCGTGCGGGCGTCGACCTTCCCGACTACGTCGACGCATTTGCCATTTTGCCCAATCAGTATTGATGCGCCACATGAGTCAGTTTCAACTTGGCTCTCGCATCATTGTGTCTCGGCAAAAAGCTTCCGTGCCGTCCCGACAACATTCGTGACCGGCGAAGGATTTGCTTTCTTATCTATCTCGATGACCATTGCCGCCGCCGCATTGGCGATCTTTCGAAGTTGGTGCGCACGAACGTCCTGTGGGTTGGGGCGCTCGAAGTCGATATCGTCGAGGCTGCCTGCAAAGACCTTCATCCAAGGATGCTCTCTTGAGGCGATGAGCTTGGAGAATTCAGTGAAGCCGATGATGCGAAAACGCCGAGGTGAATCCGGGTCGCGCTCTATCATTGCATCGGCGATCGCGTCCTGCCACTCTCTATAGATCAGCGCCTCGCGATAGAAGAGGCTCGCGGCGGCATCTTCAATGGTTTCCTCAAGCGTGGCATCTTCAAGGCGCGGGAGGTTGAGCTCGGTCGCGAGGAAGTCGGCCAAGCAGCGCAAGGCGCGCAACTTCTTATCGTGGTCCATTGTGACTGCGTCGCTCAGAGCTTTTCCTTCGTCGCCGAACGCGCTGTGGGATTTCACCTCGAAGCGGCCAGCGAGGTGAGCGATGTTCATTTCTTCCATGGGCGTAGTATCTAGCCCCCAAACCCCACAGATTCGCAAAAGCCGGTCGCGCTCCACATCAGGGCCGTCTGCTAGGGCTTTGCGAAAGGCATTGATTTGGGCGGCGATCGGCGCCGTGTAAGCTGGGTTATGCGCCGCCAATGAGCTGAGCTCTATTTCCATCCCCCGGATCCACCCAAGCAGGCTGGCTATGCGATACAGCGTGCTTATGCGTCTATATTCATTGAAATCGCGTGGAAGAGTCGCAGTATTGAGGAAAGAATGGCGATGCTCGAGGAAAATTTCCTTGCTTCGCCAAACAATCTTCGCGCAGGCCTCAGCTAAGGGACCAAGATACCGCCGATAGACTTCGTCATCAGTCCGTTTGCGGAGCCATGAAGCCTTTATCCAAGCAAAAAGACCATCCCGCAGCAGAATGACCGCGATTGCGCTGCCACTACCGATGAGAGCAGAAACGATCGCGGGGTTGTCGAGCGACATCTGGGGCGTAGCCATCGTTGGAACATCTCCAAGCTTCAATCCGTCTGCCAAAGCTGCTGGTACGGTCACTAGCCACGCTAAGAACGCAAATATCTCTTCAATCACCCTGTCTCTCCCAAGTCTTGCCGTTAGTGACCGAAGATATGGTAGTGCCCCGAGAGGTGGTGTAAGAGCGCCGACCTTCGGAGAGGTCCAAGGCTGATCAGGTCGCCACGGCGGAC